>NZ_PSUC01000130.1:0-8602 GCF_002931635.1 Rathayibacter sp. AY2B7
GAGCGGCGCTCACGCAGCTCGGCGCCTCGGTCGCCTTCGCGAGCGTCCTGTTCGGCCTGATCCTGCACTTCCAGTACGCCTACGGCTGGAGCCCGGTGCGCGCCGGCCTCGCGAACCTGCCCGTCATCGTCACGATGCTCGCCGCCACTCCGATCACCGAGCGCCTCGCCGCGAAGCTGGGGCACCGCGCGGCCTGCCTGATCGGCACCGGGCTCCTGGTCGGCGCGCTGCTCGGGATGTCCTGGGCGGTGGACCGGGGCTACCTCGCGATCGCCGTGATGATGGTCGTGATGACGGTGGGCCTGCGGACGATCATGACCATCTGCGCCGTCGCCCTCGTCGAGGCGATGCCCGCGAACCGCACGTCGATCGGTGCGGCGCTCAACGACACGGCCCAGGAGATCGGCACCAGCATCGGCACGGCCGTCGTCGGCACGCTGATCGCCGCACTGGTGGCGACCACCCTCCCGGCGGGCGCGTGGAGCGCGGACCTCGTCCGGAGCTTCTTCGCGGGTGAGCGGGTCGCCTTCCTGGTCGTGGCGGTCCTCGTCGGCGTGATCGCGACGATCGGCTCGCTGTCCCTCAGCGACTCCCGCTCCACCGAGGAGCCGGCGGCGGCCTAGTCCATCGGGTCGCGCCCGGCGTCCTCGAGGTCGGCGATGTCCGTGTACTCGAGGAAGTCCAGCGGCGGGATGTCCGTCATCTCCTCGCTCCACGAGGGGCGGGCCGGCTGCATGCGGCGCGTCTCGAGCTCGATGTGGGCGATGACCTCCGCGTCGTCCGGCTCCTCCACCTCGCTGCTGTCGATCGGCACCGACCAGAGCTGGCTCGCCGGCCCGATCAGCAGGTGGGCGTAGGCGCGGCCGCCGCCCTCGGCCAGGACAGGCACCGAGACGACGCGCCGACGTAGCCGGAGGCGGACCAGAGGGCGCCGAGGACACCGGTGACGAAGGCCAGACCGGCGGCGGGGGCCGAGGTGAGCTCCTGCAGGGGGCCGCGGACCGTGTCGAGGACGTCGGCGGAGACGAATCCGCCGAGCAGGTCGAGGACCGTCGAGGTCGTCGTCTCGGCCTGGCCGAAGAGGCCGAGGATCGAGACGATCGCGAGCAGCCCGGGGAACAGCGCGAGGACGGCGTAGTAGGTCAGCCCCGCCGCGATGTCCGTGCACTGGTCGGCGCCGAACTCGCGGAGCGTCTTCTTGAGGACGTAGCCCCACGAGCGCTTGGTGACGTCGGTCGGTCCGTCGGGCTTGCGGGAGTCGTCGGGGTCGGGCGCGGTGCGGTCGCGCTCGGTGCTGGTCTGGGCCACGGTCGTCCTCCATCTCGAGCGTCTGCGGATCGTCGGGGACGGAAGGACCGCCTGCGATCGCTCCGGCGCCCCGGCGACGCCGTACTCGCCACCGACCGTAGGAGCGCCTGACGCTCGGGGCAGGACGGTTGACAGCCGCCCGTCGAATCCGGTGGGGGAGGCGTTCCGCGGTGGCGCCCGCGCTCAGAGCTGCGCGAGCAGCCTCTCGCACGCCTGCTCGCAGCGGCGGCAGGCCTCGGCGCAGATCCTGCAGTGCTCGTGCATCCCGGCGTGCTGCTCGCAGTCGTCGGCGCAGGCGCGGCAGGCCAGGAGGCAGGCCTCGACGAGGGCGCGGACGGCCGCGGATCCGACGACGCCGCGGCGCGAGAGCACGGCGCCGGTCGCGGCGCACACGTCGGCGCAGGCGAGGTCGGTGCGGATGCAGTGGACCAGCTCGGCGACCGACTCCTCGCCCAGGCACGCGCTGGCGCAGGCGGTGCAGGTGAGCGCGCAGGCGCCGCACGCGTCGATGCACTCGGCCAGGACCTCCGGATCGATGCCGCGCAGCTCCTCGGGGTGGCTCCGGATCATGTCGCTCGTGCTGCTCATGGCGCGTCCTCTCGTCGTGACCCCGGCGGGATCGGTCCGGGCGACGCTACGGGCGCTCCCGCCGCGGGGCGAGGCCTGGCCAGGCACCGCGGCCGGTGATAGCCGGGCGGTCAGCCCCTCACGACGAAGGCGTCGTGGATCAGGTTGCCCCCGGTCGCCGCCGGATTCCGTGTGCTGCCGCGGGTGATCGTGACGGTGTGGGTGCCGGCGGGCAGGGTCCCGCTGGTCCAGACGGTCTGGGCGGAGCGGGTGGTGGCGCTGTAGCGGTCGACCGAGGCCACGAGGACGCCGTCGAGGCGGACCTCGTCGATCCCGGACGTGCTGGACCGGCGGCTCACCCACGAGACTCCGGTGCCGGTGAAGCGGAGGGTGGCGGAGGCGCCCCCTGTCGACGAGAAGGAGACGCCTCCGCCGCTGTCCGCGGAGGAGGAGGTCGTGGACCAGGTGCCCGTGACGGCGACGGCCGGCGAGCCGTTCTGGTGGGTGCCGGCTCCGACGGCGGCGAGCGGCGTCGCGGTGGCGGTCGGCGTCGAGGTCGGCGCGGCGGTCGCGGTCGGCGCTGCGGTCGCGGTCGGCGTGGGCGTGGTCGTCGGCACCGGAGCGGCGGCCCTCTTCGCGAGCACGATGGACGCCGTCGCTCCCTTCAGCCCGCTCGGCCGGAACGTGATCGTCGTCGCGGTGCTCGTCCTGCTCGTCACGCTCAGGGCGGCGCTCGAGGACACCGTGCCCGCGGTCGGCCGCGCGAGCGTCACGGTGAGCGCGCTCGTCGAGACCTGCGTCGGGTCGACGGTCGAGACGGTCACCGTGTCCGCGTCCTCCCGGATCGAGACCAGTCCGGCGCCGGTGATGCTCGCGACCCGGGTGCCTCCGACGAGGACGGGGCTCGTGGTCCCGGCCTTCCACGACACGGCGCTCACGGTGCCGGTCGAGCGGTCGCGGGCGGCGCTCAGCTGGGGTGTGTTGCTGAGCACGGTCACGTCCGGGTCCGCCGCGTACGTGGCGGTCGCCGCCTCGGAGGCGCCGGGGAGGATTGTGTACGCGTACGAGGCGCCGGTCGGGTTCGTGCCGTGGCTCGTCGTGAGGGAGTAGTAGTGGCCGGTCACCGGCGCCGTCGGACCGGCGGCGCTCACGGCGCTCCAGGCTCCGGTGCGGGTCCGTCCCTGCGCGGTCAGGGCGATCGGCGACGGGAAGACGTAGCCCACCGACTCCGCGGAGCCGGTGATCGAGGCCCAGCGGGCGGTGCTCGTGTCGGTCGCCTCCGCACCGCGGAGGACGCCGTCGACGCGGAGCCTCGCATCGGGAGCGACGTCGCGGCGGTCGTCGATCACCGTCTCCGCGCGCCGGCGCGCCCCGTCCCAGCCGGTCCCGGACATGTCGGTCGCCGTGATCCCGGAGCCGAGCGCGAGGATCTCGTCGTCGAAGGTGAACCAGGCCTTCTTCGCGACCAGGCTCACCGACGCCGCGTCGAAGTCGAGCGCCGCGATCCCCGTCCGCCGCGACGGGCTCTCGAGGCTCCCGGTGAAGGTCGTCGTCGGGCGGGACGACGCGCCCTCGCCCGCGCTCCGGACGATCGTGTCCTCGGTGGTGCCGGGCATCCGGTACGGGTTCGCCGTGGCCCAGTAGCCGTCGTCGTACTGGCGCCCGCTGCCGAGGTGGAGCGAGGTCGCGCCGTCGCCGGTGTACCAGCCGCTGCGGTTCTCGCCGTTGAGCGACTCGTAGCGGGCGATCCGCGTGCTCGACAGGCCGACGGCGAAGCCCGAGGTCGCCGTGGTCCGCGTGAAGCGGTCCATGCCGGCGAAGGCCCGGACGCCCGAGCCGATCGGGGTCGCGGTCAGGCCCGTGTCGGCGAGGACGAGCCGCGCGCGCACGACGTCGCTGACGGATCCGGCCGTCTCGATGCTCACGGGGCTGCCGGCGTTGCAGGCCAGCCAGCTCTTCGCCAGCGCGTTCGTCCGTGTCCTGGCCGAGGGAGGGGCGCTGTCGGCGAGGCGCAGCACCGCCGCCTGCAGCTGGACGCCGACGTCGCCGTCCTCCGACTCCGCCCGCGCGGTCTCGCGGCCGCGGACCGTCGACATCACGGCGCCGCACCAGGTGACGGGGGCGAAGGAGGAGGCGAGCCGGTCGTACACGCCGAGCCCCTCCGGGCTCGTGATCTCCCAGCGGGAGCCGTCGAGCAGCGCGTACAGGTCGTCGAGGGTGTCGAGCATCGAGAGCCCGTACCCGCCGCTGTAGGCGAAGACGCTGTGCTGCACGAAGGAGCCGTCGGCGTGGAAGCCGTCGCCGGACGCCACCGTCCGCAGCGCCGGGTCGATGCCGGCGGCCGCCTCCGCGATCTTCGCCGGCTGCTTCAGCAGCACCGCCCGCCCGGCGATGACCGCCGCCGTCCAGACGCGGTTGGCGCCGGTCCGGGTGACGGTGTCGGCGAAGCGCGTCGAGGCCGACAGGTAGGCCTGCACCTGCTCCGCCGAGAGGTCGGGGTAGAGGAGGGCGGTGATGCTGTTCAGCTCGAGCGGGATGCCGATCTGCTGCTCCCACCAGCGGGAGGTGCCGGTGGTCGAGCGGTTGTAGCGCTTCGCCGAGAGCCAGTCGGCGGTCGCGACGACGTCGCGGAGGAGCGCCGGGTCGCCGGTGAGGGCGGTCCCGGGGGTCTTCAGCGCGGTCGCGAGGACGGTGACCCGCTTGTAGGCGGCCCACACCTCCACCGCCGAGGTGCCCGTGACCAGGTCGGGCCAGGGCTCGCCGCCGTCGGTCTCGAGCGTCGACCAGTAGCCCTCGGCCTCGGCGACGAGGCGGCCCTTCGCCGCGGCGAGGCCGCCGACGCTCCCGCTGCCCGGGATCGTGCCCGTCAGATCGGCGACGAGGCCGAGGCGCATCGCGTCGTACTCGTCGCCCGCCGAGTCGACGGCGGACGCGGTCGGCGCGGCGGCGAGCGGGAGGATCAGGGCTGTCACGAGCAGGAGCGCCGCAGCGAGCGGGCTCCCGCGCCGGGGCGCGTCGGATCGAGAGGGTCGGTTCGTCTCCGCGCGCGATCGGCGGAGGGGACGCGGCTGGGTGGGCACGGGCGCTCCTGAGGCGACGCCCACGAGCCTGCGGGCTTCGGGTGCTCGCGGGTCGCCGGGGGAGCGTCGGGTGAAGAGTAGGGGTCCGCTCCGTCCGGCGGCAAGAGACGGAGGCGAGGACGGCCGGGATCGGCCGTCGACGATGCTCCCGGCCGCGCGATCCGCGACAGCTGCACCCCGTGAGGGGCACAGAGGCGCCGAAGGTCCCCCACCCGTCAAGCGGGGCGATACGGTCGGAGGTGCGTGTGCGCTCCGGGGAGTCCCGGCGCGGCGCGCAGGGGGAAGGGGGCACGGATGATCGAGGCCGAGCAGGATCCGCGGCTGGTGGCGCTCGAGGCGCTCGAGGCGCTCGAGATGATGGGGTCGGCTCCGGAGGAGCGCTTCGACCGGATCACGCGGATGGCCGAGGAGCTCTTCCGCGTGCCCGTGGCCGAGATCCACTTCCTCGACGACACCACGCTGTTCACGAAGTCCCCGCAGCGTCCGGACGCCGTGCTCGCCTACCCGCGCGCCGGCACCTTCTGCGACGCGACGCTCGAGAAGCGCACCACCTTCGTGGTGCCGGACCTCGGCGCCGACGAGGCGTGGGCCGGGCACGAGCACGTCGCGGGGTACCCGCACGTCCGCTTCTACGCCGGGCGGCCGCTGTCGGTCGAGGGCGACCTGCAGCTGGGCACCCTCTGCCTCATCGACTTCGTGCCCCGGAGCCTCACCCCGGACGAGCGGCAGCTGCTCGAGGAGTTCGGCGAGTGGGTCGAGCGGGAGCTGCGCGACACGGCGGAGCGCGACCGCGCCGCCGACATGCAGACGCAGATGGCTCCCTCCTCCCTCCACCACCCCGCCGGCTACGAGCTCTCGGGGCTCTCGCTGCCGCGGTGGACGATCACCGGCGACTTCTACAGCTGGCGCGGCGACGACGAGACGGTCGACCTGACCCTCGTGGACGTGATGGGCAAGGGGACGGCGGCGGCGATCGTGGCCGCGTCGATCCGCTCCGCGTTCCGGGCGCGCCTGGGCGGCGACCCCGACGCGGTCGTCAGCGCGGTGAGCGCCCAGCTGCACGACGACTTCACGGCCACGGAGACCTTCGCGACCCTCTTCCACGGGCGCCTCGACACCGCGTCCGGCCGGATCGACTTCGTCGACGCGGGCCACGGGCTCACCGTCCTCCTCCGCGCCGACGGCTCGTTCCAGCGGCTCGCGGCACTGGGCCTCCCGCTGGGCATCGCGGAGGACGGCGGCTGGATCACCCAGACCGTGGAGCTCGCGGTCGGCGACTCGCTCCTGGCCTTCACCGACGGCGTCCTCGACCTCTACGACGGGACCCTGCAGTCCCTGGCGCGCGCGGTCGACCTCGCCCGCGACTCCGCCGACACCGCCGCGTTCCTGCAGGCGCTGAGGGCGCTCGCCGCCTCCGGCTCCGCGTCCGACGACATCACCGCCCTCGTGCTGACCCGCACGGGCGCCGACCGCTCCGCCGAGAAGGACCCCGCATGACGTTCACGACCGAGACGATCGCCCCCGACATCGCCGTGCTGCGGGGGGAGGGGCGGCTCAACGCGGCCTCGGCTCCGGAGCTGCGCTCGGCCGTCCGCCGGGCGATCGACGAGGGCAGCCCCCGCATCGTCGTCGAGCTCAGCGCGGTGACGTTCATGGACTCCTCCGGCCTCGGCGCCCTGGTCGGCGCCCTCAAGACCGCGCGGCAGGCGGGCGGCGACCTGCGGATCGCAGCGCCCAGCGAGCAGGTCGTGATGGTGCTGCAGCTGTCCAATCTGGACCGGGTGCTCACCCTCTTCGACACGGCCGGCGACGCGTACCGTGACTGAGCGCAGCGTCGGGTTCCGCACGCCCCCGGACGACACCGAGGTCGTCCACGAGATGCTCGCCGAGCTCTGGGGCGAGTGCCCGGACCTGCCGGCCCGCGACCGCATGGCCGTCGAGACGGCGCTGGTCGAACTGGTCGACAACGTCATCCAGCACGCGACGTCGACGACGACGATCGTGTGCCGCCTCGTCGTGCGCGTCGAGGGCGACGCGATCCACGCGGAGCTGGTCGACACGGCCGATCCGCCGGACATCGGCACGGGGCCGCGGGAGATGCCGGACGTCTTCGCGGAGTCGGGCCGCGGGCTCGCCCTCATCCAGGCGCTGACGACCACGTTCGAGCACGAGCGCTCCGAGGGGCGCAACGTCTGGACCCTGACCCGGGCGCTGGACTCCTAGCGACTGGCGCGGATCAGCGGATCGTGTGCGCGGTGATGACCGCGGCGGCACGCGCCAGGTCGTCCGCCATGCCGTTCAGCCCGGGGGAGGCCTTGAGCACCTCCGCGCTGACCTCGTCGTAGCGCTCGTCCACCTGCGCGAGCAGCTGCTCCCCGGAGGCGGTGAGGCGCAGGAGGACGCTGCGGCGGTCCTGCGGGTTGGCGAGCCGGTCGACGTGGCCGGCGGTCGCCAGCCGGTCGAGGAGCGCGGTCACGGCGCCCGTCGAGAGGGAGAGCTCGAGACCCAGCCACTTCGGCGTGAGGTCGGGCGACTCGCCGAGGACCTCGAGCGCGGTGAGCTCCGAGATGCCCACGCCCACGCCCGCGGCGATGCTCGCGCGGAGGTGCCGCTGCGCGTTCTCGAGCAGGCGGAGCGACTGCCGCAGCTGCACGGCGGGCGCGTCCTGGTCGACGTCGCGCGGGGTCGGTCTCTCGGTGGTCATTCGTCCTTCTCGGGGTAGGGCTGGGGTCATCGTACGGGTCGCCCTCGGGGGTCCCGGCCTGTCACCCGGACAGGGGGTGAAAGAACGATTGCAATGTATCTTTGCCATCAAGTAACTTAGCGGTCAATCGAGTTCGGCGGAACACCAGCCGGACCCTCCCCCTTCAGCATCAGCCCGCCCCACCCGATCAGGAGTCCTGCCATGTCGACCCACACCGCCAAGTCCAAGCGCGTCCGCTTCGCTCCCCTCGCCATCGCGACGAGCATCGCCGCCGCCGCTCTCCTCTCCGTCTCGATGTCCGGCACCCTGTCCGGCTTCGTCGCGAGCATCTCCAACACCGGCAACACCGCCGCCTCCGGCTCGCTCGTCATGGAGGAGAAGTCGACCGGCGCCAGCCCCATCACCTGCCTCAGCACCGACGGCGGCTCGATCAGCACCAACACCGCGACCTGCGCGACCATCAACAAGTTCGGCGGATCGACCACGATGGTCCCCGGCCAGACCGTCACCACCGCGATCACGCTGAAGAACACCGGCACCGTCGCCGCCAACACCTTCACGCTGACCCCCGGCGCCACCTGCTCGCAGAGCAACAACGTCGCGGCCGGCGCCTCCGGCTCCGCCACCGACTTCTGCGGCAAGCTCAACGTCGTGATCACCTCCGGCGGGACCACCGTCTTCACCGGCACCGCCGCGACCCTCGCCGGCTCGGCCGTCAAGACCCTCAACACCGCCCCGGTCACCCCCGGCACCTCCACCCCCTTCTCCATCGCCGTGACCCTCGACTCGTCGGCCACCAACGCCTACCAGGGCCTGTCCGCCTCGCTCCCGCTCACCTGGACCTTCGCGAGCTGATCACCTCTCCACCCGGCCCGGAGCGCCCCCGCGCGACGGGCCGGGGGAGGAGCGTCCCGCAGCGCTCCTCCTGCACCGCCCCCGAGAA
>NZ_PSUC01000131.1:0-8494 GCF_002931635.1 Rathayibacter sp. AY2B7
GCCGTGCGGAGGAGGACAATGGGATCCATGACGAACACGGAGGAGCGGACCGCCGCTCAGACGCCCGACCCCGCCGCCGCCCCGCGCCCCCGCGCCACCGCGAACCGCTCGACGACCCCCGCCTCCGACCGCTTCCGCGACTTCATCGCGTCCGGCTGGGCCGAGCGGGAGGAGCCGCTGCCCGCTCCGCGTGAGCAGGCGTCCTTCGCCGCCTCCCGCCGGGAGCGCCTCTCCGCGCTGCACACCGGCGTGCGCATCGTCGTCCCGGCGGGCCGCCTCAAGCAGCGCGCGAACGACACCGACTACCCGTTCCGTGCGCACTCGGCTTTCACCTGGCTCACCGGCTGGGGCTCCGACTCCGAGCCCGGCGCGGTCCTCGTCCTCGAGCCCGCCGGGTCCGGCCACAGCGCGACGCTCTACTTCCGCGAGCGCGCGGGCCGCGACTCCGACGAGTTCTACGCCAACCCCGAGATCGGCGAGTTCTGGATCGGGCCGCGTCCGTCGCTCGCGCAGGTCGCGAGCGATCTCGGCCTCGCCACCCGCGGGATCGCCGAGCTCGACGCGGTCCTCGACGCGCACGACGGCGTCCCCCTCGCCGTGCTGCGCGAGGCCGACCCGGCGGTGACCGGCCGTCTCGACGCGGTCGAGGCCGACGAGCGGGCGGACCGCGACGCGGCGCTCGAGCGCGACATCGCCGAGCTCCGCCTGGTCAAGGACGCCTACGAGATCGCCGAGCTGCGCGCCGCCGTCGACGCGACGGGCCGCGGCTTCGAGGACGTCCTCTCCGACCTGCCGCGCATCATCGCCCACGAGAAGGGCGAGCGCCTGATCGAGGGCGTCTTCAACGGACGCGCGCGCGCCGACGGCAACGCGGTCGGCTACGACACCATCGCCGCGGCGGGCCCCCACGCCTGCATCCTGCACTGGACGCGCAACGACGGGCCGGTGCGCCCCGGCCAGCTGGTGCTGCTGGACGCCGGCGTCGAGCAGGACAGCTACTACACCGCCGACATCACGCGCACCTTCCCGGTGGACGGCCGCTACACGGACGCCCAGCGCCGGGTGCACGAGACGGTGCGGGAGGCGGCCGACGCCGCGTTCGCGATCGTCCGCCCCGGCATCCGCTTCCGCGAGGTTCACGCCGCGGCGATGGCCGTCATCGCGCGGCGCACCGCCGAGTGGGGCCTGCTGCCGGTCAGCGCCGAGGAGGCGCTCGAGGCCGACAACCAGCAGCACCGCCGCTACATGGTCCACGGCACCAGCCACCACCTCGGGCTCGACGTGCACGACTGCGCCCGGGCACGGCGCGAGATGTACCTCGACGGACTGGTCGAGGAGGGCATGGTCTTCACGATCGAGCCCGGCCTCTACTTCCAGCCCGACGACCTCACGGTCCCGGAGGAGCTGCGCGGCATCGGCGTCCGGATCGAGGACGACGTGCTCGTCACCGCCGACGGCGCCGAGAACCTCTCGGCCGGCATCCCGCGCTCGGCCGACGACATCGAGGCGTGGATGGCCCGACTGGCCCGCTGAGCCCGGTCGCCCGCGGGGAGCCCCGGCCGCTCAGGCGGCGAGGGGCAGCGCGAACTCCCCGCGGGCGGCGGCGAGCGCCAGCCCGTCGAGCAGCGTCGCCAGCTGACCGGCGGGAGCGTCCGGGTCCTCGGGGTGCCACTGCACGCCCACGAGGGGGGCCGCGACGTGCTCGACGGCCTCGATCACGCCGTCCTCCGCCCGGGCGACGATCCGCAGCCCCGGAGCGAGCAGGTCGACCGCCTGGTGGTGCGCGCTCTGCACCGCGAGCGCCTCGGACCCGAAGAGCCCGCCGAGCACGGAGCCCGCCGCGAGCCCGACCTCGTGCCGGTGCATGCGCTGGTGAGCGGGAGCCGCCGCGTTGACGTGCTCCGCCTCCGGACCCAGGTCCTGCACCAGCGTGCCGCCGAGCGCGACGTTGACGATCTGCAGGCCGCGGCAGATGCCCAGCAGCGGGGTCCGGCGGGCCAGCGCCCGGTGCACCAGCGCGATCTGGGCGGCGTCCGCGCGCTCCGCGTGGGGGCCCTCGGCCGGGTAGCCGCGGTCGGCGCCGTACTGCTCGGGAGCGATGTCCTCGCCGCCCGCGAGGACGAGGGCGTCCGCCCCCGCCGTGCGCGCCAGCAGCTCCTCCGTGCCCAGCTCCTCGGCGGCGAAGCGCTCCGCCCGCCAGCCGCGCTCGTGCGCGAGGGCGAGGATGCGGCCGTTCAGGATCTGCACGTAGGCGTGGTACTCCTCGCGGCCCGGTCGCACGCGGGCGACCTCGACGATGGCGAGTGAGCGGGTCATGACTCCATCCTGGGCACGCCGCCGCCGCCGGTCGAACCGCCGTGTCACGTGGTGTCACACTCCGGCCGTACGATCACGGAGTGACCTCGCCGAGCCCGTCCCTCCCGGAGCGCGTGCAGCAGGCGCGCTCCGAGGTCTCCGTCCTCGCCGGGACCACTCCCGAGCGCCGGGTCCGACCGCTGCGCGAGGCCGTCGAGCACGTCGCCGCCGGCGGCTCCCCCGATCCCGGCGCCCTGCTCGACGCGGTCGACTCGCTGGTCGGGCTCGTGACCCGCGCCGAGGTGCAGCTGAGCGGCGTCGAGCGCTCCGTGCGGGACGACCTGGAGCGGGCCGCCACCCTCTCCGACCTGCGCACCTCGGCGCAGCTCGCCTCCGCCGCCGACGTGGCCGTCGCGTGCGCCGCGGCACGGTCGCTCCTCCTCGACGCCGACGACGCCCGGTCGGCCGGCGTCCGCCACGATCCGGCCGCGCTGCTGGTCCTGCTGCTCGACGCCGACTCCGCTCTGGACGCCGTAGTCTCCGGGTACCGCGAGCCGCGAGCCCAGGCCGAGCGCCAGCTCCTCCTGTTCGAGGCGGCGCGCACCGCGGCCCGGCTCGGCGCCGAGTCGGTGCTGCTCCTGGCCGCCGTGCACGGCGAGCGCATCACCGCGGCACCCCGGATCCTCGCGGAGGAGACGCTCGGGCAGCTGGACACCGCGGTGCGCCGTGCGGCAGGCGATCCGGCCGGCGCTCTGGACGAGGCACGGGCCGCCGCCGACCGCGCCCGCTCCGCGCTCGACGAGGCCCTGGTCGACCTCGACGGCGCACCGCCGTCGCTCCGCCCAGCAGCCGTTCCCGGAGGCCTGCCCGCGGCCTGAGCACGCGGGCACCCGGCGCCGGCGCGCGTGCCATAGTGAGGGACATGGCCTCCTTCCTCGTCGTCCCCCAGTGGCAGGGCTCGGCGTCGACGCGCGCGATGCGCCTCGTCGACGGAGCCGAGGCGATCCGGGGCGATCTGCCCTCCTCCGCCACCACGACCCTCGACATCCCCGCCGAGGCGGGCGATGCCCAGGACACCGGCATCCGCCGCTACGCCTCGGTCGCCACCGTCGCCGAGCGGGTGCGCGAGGCCCTCTCGGGCCGCAGCGATCCCGTGATCACGATCGGCGGCGACTGCGGCGTCGAGTTCGCGGCGATCGGGCACGCCGTGCGCTCGGCACCGGGCCCGGTCGCGCTGGTCTGGCTCGACGCCCACCCGGACGCGCACACTCCCGAGTCCTCCCCCAGCGGCGCCTTCTGCGGCATGGTCCTCTCGGCCGCGCTGGGACGCGGCGTCGGCCTCCTGAGCGCGGGCGCCGAGGAGCGGGTGGCCGACGAGCGCGTCGTCCTCGGAGGTGTCCGCTCCGCCGACGACGGCGAGCTCGAGCGGCTGGTCGAGCGGGGCGCCGCGGTGCTGCCCGCGGACGCCCTCGACCCGGAGTCGCTCGTCGCGGCGGTCGAGGCGACCGGTGCCGCCTCCGTCTACGTGCACCTCGACCTGGACGTGCTCGACCCCGCCGACCTCGCCGGGCTGTTCGACCCGGTGCCCTTCGGCGTGCCCGCCTCGCGCCTCGTCGCGAGCCTCGACGCCCTCCGGTCCCGCTTCCCGCTCGCGGGCGCCGGCGTCACCTCGTTCGCCCCGTCGTCGCCGACCGCAGCCGAGGACGACCTGCCCACGATCCTCCGCCTCCTCGGCGCTCTGTCCCGCGGGGCCTGAGAGAGCCCTGCCATCGGCGCGCAAGCCCGAGCGCGTGTCGGCGGCACCCGGCAAGATGGTCGGACGCGACCGAGCGGAGGAACGATGAGCGACGAGAGACCGCGCGTGCGCACCGAGCGGCGCGGGACCGTGCTCGCGATCGTGCTGGACCGGCCCGAGAAGCGCAACGCCGCCGATCTTCGGCTGCTCGCGGAGCTGGCGTCCGCGTACGGCGAGCTCGACCGCGACCCGGAGCTGCGCGCCGGCGTGGTCCTCGCCGAGGGCGAGCACTTCACGGCCGGGCTCGACCTCGCCGACATCGGGCCCCGCCTGGGCTCCGACGGCCTCGACTTCGTGCCCGAGGGCGGTCTCGACCCCTGGGGCCTGCGCACCCGCCCCGTGAGCAAGCCGGTGGTCATCGGCCTCCAGGGCACCTGCCTCACGCTCGGCATCGAGCTCGCGCTCGCGAGCGACGTCGTCCTCGCCGAGCGGTCCACCCGCTTCGGCCAGATCGAGGTCGCCCGCGGCATCCTGCCCTTCGGCGGAGCGACGCTGCGCTTCCCCCGCGCCGTCGGCTGGGGCGACGCGATGCGCTGGATCCTCACCGGCGACCTCTTCGACGCCGAGGAGGCCCACCGCATCGGCCTCGTGCAGCAGGTCGTCCCCGACGGGACGGTCGCCGAGGCGGCCTGGGCTCTGGCCGCCCGGATCGCCGCGCAGGCGCCGCTCGCCGTGCAGGCCGCTCTGGCCAGTGCCCGACTCGCGGTCGCCGCGTCCGACGCCGAAGCCGCGGCCGCACTCCCCGGGGCGCTCGCGCGTCTCGCGGCGTCCGAGGACGCGCGCATCGGCACCGAGGCCTTCCTCCAGCGCACGACGGCGGAGTTCACCGGACGATGAGCGACGAGAGCACCACCGTCACGGCGCCCGGCGGCTCCTCCCTCGAGGCGCAGCAGGAGCGCGCCGCGCAGCAGCTCGAGATCCGGCTCCGCTACGGCGACCAGGTGTGGGAGCTGCGCGAGGTCGACCACTTCGCCGTCTTCTCCCGCCGCAGCACCGCACGACGGGCCGGGCGCGTCCTCGTGGCCTCCGGCTTCCAGATCGCGATCTCGCGGCTGAGGCTGAGGCAGGTCCTCGTCGCGAGCCACCACGCCGCGGTCGACGAGGAGTCGACCACCGCGTTCCTCCGCCAGGTGATCGAGGCGGTCGAGAGCCACGGCGGCCGCTACGACGGCTGGCGGGCCGAGATCGTGCCGGCGCATTGAGCGCCGGGCACCCACCGACGACGGGGCTCGACGCCTCCGAGAACCCCAGGGAGACAGCATGAGCAGCACGACGGACGAGTTCGACGTCATCGTCATCGGAGCAGGGCCGGTGGGCGAGAACCTCGCCGACCGCGCGGTCCAGGGCGGCCTCACCGCGGCCGTCGTCGAGAGCGAGCTCGTCGGGGGCGAGTGCTCCTACTGGGCGTGCATGCCCTCGAAGGCGCTGCTGCGGCCGCCGATGGCGCTCCGCGCCGCCCGTGATCTCCCCGGCGCGGCGCAGGCGGTGAGCGGAGGAGTCGACGTGCCCGCGCTCCTGGCCCGCCGCGACTCCTTCACCAGCCACTTCGACGACCACGGCCAGGTGCAGTGGCTCGAGGGCGCCGGCATCGAGCTCGTCCGCGGGCACGGCCGCCTGAGCGGCGAGCGCGAGGTGACCGTGACCGGACCCGACGGCGAGGTGCGCGTGCTCCGCGCCCGCGCCGCCGTCGCCGTCGCGACCGGCACCACCGCCGTCGTCCCCGACATCCCTGGCCTGCGCGCGGCGTCCCCCTGGACGAGCCGCGAGGCCACCTCGGCCGAGGAGGTGCCGCCGCGCCTCGTCGTCATCGGCGGCGGAGTCGTCGCGACCGAGATGGCGACCGCCTACGCCGGCATGGGCTCCTCCGTCACGCTCGTCGCCCGCAGCGGACTCCTCGCGCCGTTCGAGCCCTTCGCCGGCGAGCTCGTCGGCTCGGCGCTCCAGGAGCTCGGCGTCGACCTGCGCCTCGGCGACTCGCCCGTCTCGGTCGAGCGCCGGCCCGACGGCACCGTGGCGGTGACGCTCGAGGGCGGCGACGTCATCGAGGCCGACCAGGTGCTCGCCGCGACCGGCCGCGCCCCGCACACCCGCGACGTCGGCCTCGAGACGGTGGGCCTCGAGCCCGGCTCCTCGCTGACGGTCGACGACACGATGCTCGTGCTGGGCGGCGACGGTGCTCCCCTCGGCGGCGGGCGTCCGTGGCTCTACGGGGTCGGCGACGTGAACCACCGCGCACTGCTCACGCACCAGGGCAAGTACCAGGCCCGTGCGGCCGGCGACGTGATCGTCGCGCGCGCCACCGGGGCTGAGGTCCACGACGCCCCCTGGGGAGCGCACGTCGCGACCGCCGACCACGAGGCCGTGCCGCAGGTCGTCTTCACCGACCCCGAGGTCGCGTCGGTCGGCCTCACCGCCGCGGCCGCTGAGAAGGCCGGATACCGCACCCGCGTCGTCGACTACGAGATCGGCTCGGTCGCCGGCGCCGCCCTCGCCGCCGACGGCTACACGGGCACCGCGAGGATGATCGTGGACGAGGACCGGAAGGTCGTCCTCGGCGTCACCTTCGTCGGCAAGGAGGTCGGCGAGCTGATCCACTCCGCGACGATCGCCGTCGTCGGCGAGGTGCCGCTCTCGCGCCTCTGGCACGCGGTCCCCTCCTATCCGACGATCAGCGAGGTCTGGCTGCGGCTTCTCGAGACCTACGGACGCGACAGCGCGTGAGCGCGCTCCGTCGAGCCGTCGCGACGGTGGCCCTGGATCCGGCGATCACCCGGCCCGGCTACCTCTTCGCGTGCGCGGTCGGACTCGCCTGGGGCGCGCTGTGGAGCACTGGCCCGATCCGGCGCAGCCACGGCCTCGTCGTCTTCACCGGTCTGCCCTCCTGGGCGTTCGGCCGCGGAGGGTCCTGCGTCGGCACGAGCTACCTCACGGGCACCAACGTCTCCGACAGCGTCCTCGAGCACGAGGCCGTGCACAAGGAGCAGTGGCGGCTCTACGGGATGTGGTTCCCGTTCGCGTACACGGTGGCGGGTCGCGATCCGCTGCGCAATCGATTCGAGATCGAAGCCGGTCTCGAGAAGGGCGGATATCTCCGTGGTCACTGACATGCCGGGGCGCGTCGTCGTCCTCACCGGAGCGAGCTCCGGCATCGGCCGGGTCGCGGCGGGAGCGCTGGCGTCCGCCGGTGCCCGCGTGGCCGTGGTCGGGCGGAACCCCGAGCGCACCCGCGCGGTCGCCGCCGACGTGGGAGGGGACGCGTTCCTGGCCGACTTCGATCGGCTCGACGACGTCCGCGCCCTGGCCGACGGCCTCCTCGAGCGCTACGAGCGGATCGACGTGCTGGCGAACAACGCGGGCGGGCTCGTCTCCCACCGCGCCATGACGGTCGACGGCCACGAGCGGACGATCCAGAGCAACCATCTCGCGCCGTTCCTGCTCACGCGGCTCCTGCTCCCGCGGATGATCGAGACCTCGAGGGAGCGGGCCGGCGTCCGCGTCGTCTCCACGGCGAGCCTCGCGAATCGCTTCGGTCGCCTGAGGCTCGACGACCTCGACAACCGCCGCGGTCCGTGGCTCGGCGGCTGGCGGGCGTACGGCACGTCGAAGCTGGTGACGATCCTCTTCATCCGCGAGCTGGCGGAGCGGCTGCTGACGACGTCGGTCGACGCGTACTCGTTCCACCCGGGCGTCGTCTCGACGAGCTTCGGTGCCGACAGCACGATGATGAAGCTGATGACGAGCCTCTCGGTCGGCTCCTTCGGGATCTCCGCCGAGGCGGGTGCGGTGCCGCTGATCACCCTCGCCTCCGAGCCCGACGTCGGTGCCGCCAGCGGCACCTACTTCGACCAGCTGACACCGCACGGCTCCCTGAACCCCCAGGCCCGAGACCGCGCTCTCGCCCACGACCTCTGGACCCTCTCCAGCCGCCTCGTGGGCGTCTCGCCCACCCTGTAGCCCGCTGCCGCTCCCCGCTGACTCCGACTCGACGCGGGGGCGGCGCGGAGCACCCGGCGCGCTCGTCGGGGGGGATCTCGACACACCCTCGCCGAGGGCTGCCCGATCAGCAGTTCTGTGCGCGGTCGCCCGACTCGTCTGTGCCCGCGAGCTGCTCGATCAGCCGCGAAATCGGACGTGCGCGGATCTCGATACTCCCTCTCCGAGGGCTGCCCGATCAGCATGTCCGCGCACGGTCGCCCGACTCGCCAGGTACCCGAGAACCGCTCGATCACGCGCGACGTCCGTCGGGAGTGGATCTCGAGACGCCCTCTGCGAGATCCACTCGATCAGCATCGTCCCCCGCGGTCGCGCCCCCGCCTTCCTCGCCTCCGTCTCGGACCCCGACGGACCCGACGGACTCGACCCCGACTGGTACGGCCGCTGGCGACAGCTCCCCGACGAGCTCCG
>NZ_PSUC01000132.1:0-8213 GCF_002931635.1 Rathayibacter sp. AY2B7
ACTGGCGCTGCCCGCGCGGCTCCTCGACGGACACGCCGGTCGCGAGGATCCTCGCCCGTTCCGCCTACCGCTCGAGCACCACGACCCGGAACCTGCGCACCGTCGAGAGGCTCGCGACGGCGTGACGTCCGCGGCCGTGGCAGGGCCGTCTCCGGGCTCCGCGAGCGGCGCCTCGGGGCGCCTCCGACCTCGGGAGGCGAGGAATCGGGGCTGAGAGCACGCACATTCTTTGGTTAGGCTGTCCTTAGTGCCGGTCCACTCGGACCCTGCGCCGCCTCCCGCACAGCCTCTCGAAAGGGACCCATGCCCCGCGCCACCACGCCCCTCGCCCTGCTCGCTGCCACCGCGCTGACGATCGGCCTCGCCGGCTGCAGCGGCTCGGCCGCCGGAGACGCCGCCGCCGCCGACAGCGGCTTCACGCCGATCACGATCGAGCACGCTCTCGGCACCACCACCATCGAGTCGGCCCCCGAGCGCGTGGCGACCGTCAACTGGGCCAACCACGAGGTCCCGCTCGCGCTGGGTGTCGTCCCCGTGGGCATGGCCGCCGCCAACTTCGGCGACGACGACGGCGACGGGCTCCTCCCCTGGGTGAGCGAGAAGCTCGACGAGCTCGGCGCCGAGACCCCCGTCCTCTTCGACGAGACCGACGGCATCGACTTCGAGGCAGTCTCGGACACCGACCCGGACGTCATCCTCGCCGCCTACTCCGGCCTCACGCAGGAGGACTACGACACCCTGAGCGAGATCGCCCCCGTCGTCGCCTACCCCGAGACCGCCTGGGGCACCTCCTGGCGCGACATGATCACGCTGAACAGCGAGGCGATGGGCAGGGCCGACGAGGGCGCCGCCCTGATCACCGAGCTCGAGGGCGAGATCGAGGAGAAGGTCGCCGCGCACCCGCAGCTGGCCGGCACCTCGGCGATGTTCCTCACCCACGTCGACCCGACGGACCTCAGCCAGGTCAGCTTCTACACCTCGCACGACACCCGCCCCGCGTTCTTCGAGGACCTCGGCATGGCGACCCCGGGCAGCATCGCCACCGCCTCCGCCGCGACCGACAAGTTCTCGCTCACGCAGAGCGCTGAGCAGGCCGACGCCTTCAGCGACGTCGACGTGATCGTCACCTACGGCGACGACGAGCTCGTGAGCACCCTCAAGGCCGACCCGCTGCTCTCGCAGATCCCCGCGGTCGCCGACGACGCCATCGTGCGCCTGCCCTCCACCCCGCTCGGCACCGCCGCCAACCCGACGCCGCTCTCGATCTCGTGGGTCCTCGACGACTACCTGGACCTGCTCGACGAGGCCGCCGCCAAGGCCGCGCAGAGCACTCCGGCCGCCTGAGCCGGGACCCGACCCGCGTGACCCTCGCCGCTCCTCCCGCCGCCTCGGGCGTCGCCGCCGTGCGCCGCCCGAGGCGGCTGCGCGCCCTCTGGCTGGTCGCGGCCGTGGCCGTGCTGCTCGCCGCCGCCGTGGTCTCGGTGCTGGTGGGGTCGCGGGAGGTGGCGTGGAGCGACGTGGTCGCCGCGTTCGGCGGGTCCACGGACGGGTTCGCGCAGGCCGCGGTCGCCAAGCGCATCCCGCGCACCGTGCTCGCCGCGATCGCGGGCGCGGCCCTCGGCGTCGCCGGCGTGCTGATGCAGGGGGTGACCCGCAATCCGCTGGCCGACCCCGGCATCCTCGGGGTGAACACCGGAGCCTCGCTCGCGGTCGTGACGGGCATCGTCTTCTTCGGGCTGACGAGCTCCGCCGCCTACGTCTGGGTCGCGATCGGCGGGGCCGCGGTCGCCGCGGTCTTCGTCTACACGGTCGGGTCGCTCGGGCGCGGCGGCGCGACTCCGCTCAAGCTCGCCCTGGCCGGGGCCGCCACCTCGGCCGCGCTGGTCTCGGTGATCAGCGCGATCGTCCTGCCGCGCGCCGACATCGCGGGCGGCATCCGCTCCTGGCAGATCGGCGGAGTGGGCGGCGCGACGTCCGCGAGCATCGCGCAGGTGCTCCCCTTCCTCCTGGCCGGCCTCGTCCTCTGCGTGCTCTCGGCCAAGAGCCTCAACACCCTCGCGCTCGGCGACGAGCTCGCCGCGGGCCTGGGGGAGCGGGTCGCCCTCGCGCGCGGCGGGGCCGCCCTGGGCGCGGTCGTGCTCTGCGGAGCGACGACCGCGGTCACGGGGCCCATCGGCTTCGTCGGCCTGGTCGTCCCGCACGCCTGCCGCCTCCTCGTCGGCGTCGACCACCGCTGGCTGCTGCCGTTCTCGGCGGTGACCGGCGCCGTGCTCCTGATCGCGGCGGACATCGTCGGCCGCGTCGTCGCGCGCCCGAGCGAGATCGACGTCGGCATCGTCACCGCGCTGGTCGGCGCCCCGGTGTTCATCGCGATCGTCCGCCGCCAGAAGGTGCGCGAGCTGTGACCGCGCTGCTCGAGGCGCCCTCCGCCACCGCCCGCGCCGTCGCCGCCGGCCGCCGCCGCCGCGGGGCCCGCCGCCGGATCGTCGTCGCCGTGCTCGCGGTCCTGATCGCGGCCGTCCTCGCCGTCTCCCTGCTGGTCGGCCAGACCGTCTACTCGCCCGACGAGGTGCTGCGCGTGATCCTCGGCGAGCAGGTGCCGGGCGCGAGCTTCACCGTCGGGCGCCTCCGCCTCCCGCGCGCCGTCCTCGCCCTGCTGGTGGGCCTGTGCTTCGGGCTCGGCGGAGTGAGCTTCCAGACCATGCTCCGCAACCCGCTCGCCAGCCCCGACATCATCGGGATCAGCGCCGGGGCGAGCGCCGCCGCGGCCTTCGCGATCGTGACGCTCTCGCTCGGGGCGGCGCAGGTCTCGGCCCTCGCGATCGTCGCGGGACTCGTGGTCGCCCTGCTCGTCTACGCCCTGTCCTACCGCAGCGGAGTCGCCGGCACCCGGCTGATCCTGATCGGCATCGGGGTCGCCGCGATGCTCGACTCCCTCACCGCCTACGTGCTCTCGCAGGCCGCCGCGTGGGACCTGCAGGAGGCGTCCCGCTGGCTCACCGGGAGCCTCAACGGCGCGAGCTGGAGCGAGGTCGTGCCGGTCCTCGCCGCGGTCGTCGTCCTCACCCCCGTCCTGCTCTCGCGCTCGCGCGACCTCTCCGCCACGCAGCTCGGCGACGACACCGCCTCCGCGCTCGGCATCCGCGTGACCGCCACCCGCCTCGTCGTGATCGTCGCGGCGGTCGGGCTGATCGCCTTCGCGACCGCCGCCGCCGGCCCGATCGCGTTCGTGGCCTTCCTCTCCGGTCCGATCGCCGCCCGCCTGATCGGGCCCGGCGCGTCGCTCCTCATCCCCTCTGCCCTCGTCGGCGCGCTGCTCGTGCTCGTCGCCGACTTCGTCGGGCAGTTCGGGCTGGGCCTGCGCTACCCGGTCGGAGTGGTCACCGGCGTCCTCGGGGCGCCGTACCTCGTCTACCTCATCGTCCGCAGCAACAGAGCGGGAGGCTCACTGTGACCACCGCGCACACCCTGACAGCCGAGGGGGTCACCCTCGGCTACGGCGACCGGACCGTCGTCGACGGCCTCGACCTCGTCGTCCCGCCCGGCCGCATCACCGCGATTGTCGGAGCGAACGCCTGCGGCAAGTCGACGCTCCTGCGCTCGATGTCGCGCCTGCTCGCGCCCCGCTCCGGCGCCGTGCTGCTCGACGGCAGGGCCGTGCACCGGACGCCGGCGAAGCAGCTCGCCCGCACGCTCGGCCTTCTCCCGCAGTCGCCGATCGCCCCGGAGGGCATCACCGTCGCGGATCTCGTCGGCCGCGGCCGCCATCCGCACCAGGGGATGCTGAGCCGCTGGAGCGCCCACGACGACGAGGCCGTCGCGACCGCGCTCGACGCGACCGACACCGCCGCCCTGGCCGACCGCTCCGTCGACGAGCTCAGCGGCGGGCAGCGCCAGCGCGTCTGGATCGCGATGGCCCTCGCGCAGGAGACCGACGTGCTGCTGCTGGACGAGCCGACCACCTTCCTCGACGTCAGCCACCAGATCGAGGTGCTCGACCTGCTCGTCGACCTCAACCGCACCCGCGGGACGACGGTGGTGATGGTGCTGCACGACCTCAACATGGCCGCCCGCTACGCCGACCACCTCGTGGCGATCGCGCACGGCGCGGTGCACGCCTCCGGCACCCCGGCCGCGGTGCTCACCGAGGAGACGGTGCTCGCCGTGTTCGGCCTCGACAGCCGCATCATCACCGACCCGACCTCGGGCACTCCGCTCATGCTCCCCCTCGGGCGGCACCGCCTCGCCCCCGCGCGGATCGACGCCCCCGGCGGCGCGCAGATGACGGACGTGTAAACGGTTCCACACGGCGGCCGGGGGGCGTATACGATACCTGCAGTCCGCGGCGGACGACCGTCATCGGCGGAACCGCCGAACGCCTGCCCCCGATCAGAGGTCCTCCCCGCCGTGACTGCATCCCCGACGCGCCCCGACGCCTCCGCCCTCCGCGGCGTCCGCGCGCTCCTGTTCGACCTCGACGGCGTGCTCACGCCGACCGCCGACGTCCACATGCAGGCCTGGTCGCGGCTGTTCACGGAGTACCTCTCCTCGCGCGGGATCGCCGAGGGCTACACCGACGCCGACTACTTCCGGTACATCGACGGACGCCCGCGCTACGACGGCGTCCGGGCGCTCCTCGCCTCGCGCGGCATCACCCTCCCCGAGGGCGCGCCCGAGGACGACCCGTCGCTCGAGACCGTCTGCGGGCTCGGCAACCGCAAGAACGACGCCTTCAACCGCACCCTCGCCGAGACCGGCGTCGCTCCCTACCCGGGCTCGCTCCGCTTCGTCGACGCCGCGATCGCCGCGGGTGTGCAGGTCGCCGTCGTCACCTCCTCCCGCAACGGCGTGCCGGTGCTCGAGGCGGCCGGCCTCCGCGACCGCTTCGAGGTCGTCGTGGACGGGCTCCTCGCCGCCGAGCGGTCGATCGCCGGCAAGCCCGCGCCCGACACCTACCTCTACGCGGCCGAGCTCCTCGGCCTCCCGGCCGCCGAGTGCGCCGTCCTCGAGGACGCGCACTCCGGAGTCGCGGCAGGCCGCGCGGGCGGCTTCGGCCTCGTCGTCGGCGTCGACCGCGGAGTCGGGGCCGACACCCTGCTCGAGCACGGCGCCGACCTGGTCGTGGACGACCTGGCCGAGCTGCTCCCCTTCCTCCCCACCGCTCCCGCCCCCGAGGACGCCGCATGAACCCCATCACCTCCGACCCGCTCGACCGGAACCGCTTCCCGATCGACGAGTGGGCCCTCGTCGAGACCGAGTTCGCCTCCGAGCTGCAGGGCCGCACCGAGACGCTCTTCGCCACCGGCAACGGCTACCTCGGCCTCCGCGGCAACGTGGAGGAGGGGCGCGACGGCTACGCCTACGGCACCTTCATCAACGGGTTCCACGAGACCTGGCCCATCCGCCACGCGGAGGAGGCGTTCGGCTTCGCCCGCGTCGGCCAGACCATCGTCAACGTGCCGGACGCCAAGATCATCCGCCTCTACGTCGACGACGAGCCCTTCGTGCTGAGCGAGGCCGACGTCCTCGCCTACTCGCGCCGCCTCGACTTCGCGAACGGCGTGCTCACCCGCGAGCTGGAGTGGCGCACCCCCTCCGGCAAGCGCGTCCTGATCCGCTCGCGCCGCCTGGTCTCCTTCACCGACCGGCACCTCGCGATCCTCGACTACGAGGTCGAGATGCTCGACCACGACGCGTCCGTGCTGATCTCGAGCCAGATCCTCAACCGCCAGGACGGCGTCGACGAGTACCACGCCCCCTCCGGCAGCGAGGGCGCCGGCTTCGACCCGCGCAAGGCGGAGTCGTTCGAGGACCGCGTGCTCCAGCCGCGCCTCAAGCGCGTCAGCGGCACCCGCTACCTCCTCGGCTACCGCACCACCAACTCACAGATGACCGTCGCCTGCGGCGCCGAGCACCAGCTCGAGACCGAGAACGAGTGGGACCAGACCTCCCAGATCGACGACGACCTCGCCAAGCACGTCTACCGTGTGAAGGCCAAGGCCGGCCGGCCGGTCCGCCTGGTCAAGACGCTGACCTACCACACCTCCCGCGGCGTGCCCGTGCGCGAGCTCGCCGACCGCTGCGACCGCACGCTCGACCGCGCCCGCGAGACGCCGGTCGAGGAGCAGTTCGTCAAGCAGCGCGAGTGGCTCGACGACTTCTGGACCCGCTCCGACGTGCAGCTGGACGGCCAGCCCGCGATCCAGCAGGCCACCCGCTGGAACCTCTTCCAGCTCGCTCAGTCCACCGCCCGCACCGACGGCGGCGGAGTCGCGGCCAAGGGCGTCTCGGGCTCCGGCTACGGCGGCCACTACTTCTGGGACACCGAGGTCTACGTCCTCCCGTTCCTCAGCTACACGGCGCCCCTCGTCGCCCGGAACGCCCTGCGCTTCCGGCAGAACATGCTCGAGGCAGCCCGGGCGCGCGCCTCCGAGCTCAACCAGCGCGGCGCGCTCTTCCCCTGGCGCACCATCAACGGGCAGGAGTCGTCGGCGTACTACGCCGCCGGCACCGCTCAGTACCACATCGACGCCGACATCTCCTACGCGCTCATGCAGTACGTGGGCGCCACGGGCGACGACGACTTCCTCGCCCGCGGAGCGATCGACATCCTCGTCGAGACCGCGCGGATGTGGGCCGATCTGGGCTTCTGGCGCAGCAACGGCGACGACCACTTCCACATCCACGGAGTGACGGGGCCGGACGAGTACACGACCGTCGTCAACGACAACCTGTACACGAACGTCATGGCCCGGGCGAACCTCCGCTCGGCCGCCCGCGCCGTCGAGCTGCTGAAGGCCGTCGAGCCCGCCGCGTACGAGCGGATGGCCGACCGCCTCGCTCTCGACGAGGGCGAGGTGCTCGAGTGGGCGCGCGCCGCCGAGAAGATGCACATCCCCTTCGACGCGCGGGCGGGCATCCACCCGCAGGACGCGGCCTTCCTCGAGAAGGAGCTGTGGGACCTCGAGAACACCCCCGCGAGCAAGCGCCCGTTGCTGCTGCACTTCCACCCGCTGGTGATCTACCGCTTCCAGGTGCTCAAGCAGGCCGACGTCGTGCTCGCGCTGCTGCTGCAGGGCAACGAGTTCACCGCCGAGCAGAAGCGCGCCGACTTCGAGTACTACGACGCGCTGACCACCGGCGACTCGACCCTCTCGGCCGTCGTGCAGTCGATCATCGCCGCCGAGGTCGGCTACAGCGACCTGGCCCGCCACTACTTCCTGTCGGCGCTGTTCGTCGACCTCGCCGACCTGCACCGCAACACCGCGGACGGCATCCACGTCGCCTCGACGGGCGGCGTCTGGAGCGCCCTCGTCTACGGCTTCGGCGGGATGCGCGACCACGGCGGGCGGATCACGCTCGACCCGCGCCTTCCCGACGACTGGGACCGCCTCGCCTTCCGCATCACCCTCCACGGCACGCGCGTGCGCGTCGAGGTGACGCAGACCGAGGTCCTGCTGACGGTCGAGACCGGCGACTCCGCCGCGATCACCGTCCGCGACGAGCGCGTGCACGTCGCCGCCGGCAGCCCCGTGCGCGTCCCGCTCACGCACCAGGGCCGCCGCCTGCACGGCGCGCCGACCACGTCCGACATCGAGGGCACCCGCCGCTCCGACGGCACCGTGATCACCGCCTCGATCCCCACCATCTCGATGACCCCCGAGCCCGAGGTCCTGACCGGGCCCTGAGCTGACCCCGCGAACATCGCCCACGACGCGCGAGACCCCCGGCCGGAACCGGGGGTCTCATGCGTCGCGGGCGGGCGGAGCCGCCCGGACCGGATGCGTCAGGCGGAGGCGAGCAGCGACTGCAGCGCGGACGTGAAGAACGTCAGCCCGTCGACGCCCGAGCGCATCGCGGCGGCCGTGTCGGGCCCGAAGCCCTCCTCAACGGCGTGCTCCGGGTGCGGCATGAGCCCCACCACGTTGCCGCGGCGATTGCTGATGCCGGCGATGTCGTTCATCGAGCCGTTCGGGTTGTGGCCGAGGTAGCGGACGACGACGCGTCCCTCCGCCTCGAGCTCGAGCAGCGTGTCGGCCGAGGCGATGTAGCCGCCCTCGCCGTTCTTCAGCGGGATCGTGATCTCCTGGCCGGGCTCGAAGCCGTTCGTCCAGGCGGTCTCGGTGCTCGCGACCATCAGGCGCTGGTCGCGGCAGACGAAGGACCCGATGTCGTTCGCGATCAGGCCGCCGGGCAGCAGGTGCGCCTCGGTG
>NZ_PSUC01000133.1:0-8086 GCF_002931635.1 Rathayibacter sp. AY2B7
GCATCGAGCGGGCGAACTCTCCGAACTTCGCCTCCGCCTTCTGCCGGAGCCTCGCCTGGGTGAGCACCGCGGCGACGAGGACGGGGGAGTGGCCGGCGGGACCGGGACGGAGCCGTGCTGCTCGTCGGAGCCGGGGCCGGGACGGGTGCTGTCGTCGCTCATGGCGCGAGTCTAGCCAGCACCCGGGCGGCGGCGGAGGGGTTCCGTCCGCTCACGCGGGCAGGTACCCGCCGTCGCGCAGGTCGCCGACGAAGGCCGTCCAGGCGAGGTAGGCGATCACCGCGAGGACGATCGCGAGGTAGCCCAGCACGAAGCCGGCGACCGCGAGACCGCGGCCGCGCTGTCCGGAGCGTCGGGCCTGGGCGAAGCCGATGTGGCCGAGGACGATGGCGGCGGGCGCCAGCCCCAGCAGTCCGCACACCAGAGCCGCGACCGCGAGCGGATTCATCGGCGGGCGGCGGGGCGGGAGACCGGGGTAGGGATCGGCGGCGGCCGTCGGCGGCGGGTAGGCCGCCGACGGCTCGCCGAGTGGAGGGGCGAACGGCGCGGGCGCCGGTCCGGTCTGCGGTCCGGGCGCGGTGTCGTCGGTCACGGTGTCCTCCTGGTGGTGCGGGCGCCCCCGAGCCTCGGAGGCGTGTCGATCAGTACCCGGTCGTGGGCATGGTCGCCGCGATCGAGAAGAGCGCGACGAACGAGATGATGGTGATGATGATCGCGACGAAGCCGATGATGACGGCGGCGAGGGCGAGGCCGCGGCCCTTCTCCCCCGTGCGCTTGATCTGCGACAGGGCGATGAAGCCCAGCACGATGCCCACGATGGAGACGAAGAACGAGGCGATGAAGCCGATGATCGCCAGGATGTTGTAGCGGTCGGACGCGGGCGTGTACGGAGTGGTCATGGAATCCCCCAGGGTCAGGAACGAGCGGATGCGGCCAAGAGTGGCAGTGGCACGATCCGCCTGTCAAAAAGCTGGACGGCGCTTGCGCGGCCCGGCCGCCGCCCGGTAGAGGCCTCAGCGGACCTGGATCTCGGTGACCGGGAGGGTCGAGTCGGCCCCGAAGCCGAGCCCCGACGGCGGATGCCCCGCCTCGATCAGCTGCGCCGCCAGTGCAGCGATCATCGCGCCGTTGTCGGTGCAGAGCGAGAGCGCCGGGATCCGCAGGGTCACTCCCGCGGCCGCGCACCGCTCCTCCGCCAGAGCGCGCACCCGGGCGTTGGCGACCACGCCGCCCCCGAGCAGGAGGCGCGGCACGCCCCGGTCGCGGCAGGCGGCGAGCGCCTTCGTGAGCAGGACGTCGGCGACCGCCTCGCGGAAGCTCGCCGCGACGTCGGCCACGGGCACCTCCTCCCCCGCGTCCTGGCGCTTCTCGACCCAGCGGGCGACCGCGGTCTTCAGCCCTGAGAACGAGAAGTCGTAGCGGTGGCGCTCGAGGTCCTTCGGCAGGCTGAGCCCGCGGGGGAAGCGGATCGCCTTCGGGTCCCCGTCCGCCGCCACCCGGTCGATCTGCGGTCCGCCGGGATAGGGCAGGCCCAGGACGCGCGCCACCTTGTCGAAGGCCTCGCCGGCGGCGTCGTCGATGGTCTCGCCGAGCAGCTCGACGTCCGACACCAGATCGCGCACGTGCAGGAGCGAGGTGTGCCCGCCCGAGACCAGCAGCGCGATCGTCGGCACCTCGACGGGGCTGCCCTCGCTGCCGTCGGCCCGGAGGACGTCGGCTCCCACATGTCCGACGAGGTGGTTCACGGCGTAGAGCGGCAGGCCGAGCGAGACGGCGAGCGCCTTCGCCGCTCCGACGCCGACCATGAGTGCGCCCGAGAGCCCCGGTCCGCTGGTGACCGCGATCGCGTCCAGGTCGCCGAGCGCGACACCGGCCTCGGAGAGCGCCGCGTGCAGGGCGGGCTCGAGCGCCTCCAGGTGCGCCCGGGCGGCCACCTCGGGCACGACGCCGCCGTAGCGGGCGTGCTCCTCCATCGAGGAGGCGATGGTGTTCGAGAGAAGCGTCGTGCCGCGGACGATGCCGATCCCCGTCTCGTCGCAGCTGGTCTCGATGCCGAGGACGAGGGGTCCGGTGCTCACGGGGTCTCCTGGGTCGGGGTCGGCGGCCGGCGCATCACGATCGCGTCCACTCCGTCGGGCTGGTAGTAGGCGGGGCGGACGCCGATCTCCTCGAAGCCCTCCGAGCGGTAGAGGGTCTGCGCGGCGGGGTTGTCGGCGCGGACCTCGAGGAAGACCTCGCGGGCGCCTCGCTCGCGGGCCGCCTCGAGGAGCGCGCGCAGCAGTCGGCGGCCGAGGCCGGTGCGGCGGACCCGGGCGACGACCGCGATCGTCTGCACGTCGCCCTCGTGAGCGCCGACGGGGCAGAGGAGCCCGGCGTAGCCGACCACCTCGCCGTCCTGCTCGGCGACCAGGTACCGGGTGTGACGGCTCCGGATCTCCTCCGCCATCATCCCCCGCGACCAGGCGTCGCCGGCGAACTCGGACTCCTCTATCGCCATGACCGCGTCGAGGTCGTCCGCCTGCGCGTCGCGGAGCACGGCCTCGCTCATGCGGTCACCCGCTTGGGGCCGGCCGACAGCGTGACGTCGGGCGAGCGGAGGTAGAGGGGCTCGTCCGCGGCACCGGGCCGACCGGCCGCGCGCAGGCGGGCGGCCACGACTCCGAGCTCGCCGGCGGAGACCGATTCGGCCTCCAGGCGCGGGAGCTCCGGATGCGGGAGGGCCGGCGGCTTGTCCAGGCCCGGGCCGGCGAGGCGGACGGGGAGTCCCTGATCGTCGAGCCCGTCGTAGGCGCTCCAGTACAGCTCGCGGCGGCGGGCGTCGGTGACGACGAGGAAGCCCGCGGCGCGCCCGTGCCGCAGCGCGGCGAGCGCGATCGCGTCGTGCGAGACGACGGGGAGGGTGGGGACGCCGCGGCCGAGCGCGAAGGCCCGGGCGGCGGCGATCCCGACCCGGAGGCCGGTGAAGGGGCCGGGGCCCATGCCCACGGCGACCGCCTCGATGCCCCCGGGAGCCACGTCGGCCGCCTCGAGCGCCTCCTGGATCAGCCGGCCGACCACCTCCGCGTGGCGCATGGTGTCGGTCTCGGTGCGCTCCGAGCGCACGGCGCCCGCGGAGTCGACGACGGCGACGGAGGTTCCGGAGGAGGTGTCGATCGCGAGGAGCACGCGTCCAGGGTACCCGCGGGCTCAGCTCCAGCCGGTGCCGCGGAAGCGGACGGTCCGCGGCTCGATCGGCTCCTCGCCCTCCTCGGCGTCGGAGCCGGCGGTCGGCCGCTCGATGACCACGTCGAGCCAGGACTCCGCGACGCCGTCCAGCATCCCGGCCCCCCACTCCACGACGACCACCGAGCGCGCCGGATCGAGGTCGAGGTCGTCGAGCTCGACCGGCGAGCCCACGCGGTAGGCGTCGACGTGCACGAGCGGCGGCCCGTCGTGCAGCGGCGGATGCGTCCGCGCGATCACGAAGGTGGGGCTCGTCACGGGACCCCGCACGTCGAGGCCCTCGCCGAGCCCGCGCGTGAAGGTCGTCTTGCCCGCGCCGAGCGGCCCCGTCAGCACCAGCAGGTCGCCGGCGCGCAGCACTCGGCCGAGCTCGCGGCCGAGCTCCGCCATGGCCTCCGGATCGGCGACCTCGACGACGCGGTCCGCGAACCAGGAGCGCTCAGGCACGGCCGTCCGCCGCGCTCAGCAGCCGCCGCTGGACGCGCGGCCCGAGCCGGGTGACCAGCTCGTAGTTGATGGTGCCGCACCACCGCGCCCACTCGTCGACCGAGGGGACGCCGGTCGTCGGGTCGCCCCAGAGCGTCACCGGGTCGCCCGTCGCGACGCTCGCATCCCCCACGTCGACGACGAACTGGTCCATCGCGACCCGCCCGGCGATCCGGTGGCGGCGGCCGCCGATCGAGACCTCCGCGACGCCGGAGGCGCTCCGCGGGATGCCGTCCGCGTAGCCGAACGGCACGAGCGCGAGGGTCGTCCCGCCCTCGGCCCGCCAGGTGTAGTCGTAGCTCACGCCGGTCCCGTGGGGCACCCGGCGGACACCGGCGACGCGGCCCTGCAGCGTCATCGCCGGGACGAGCCCGAGCTGGAGCGAGGTCTCGTCCTCGAACGGCGAGAGCCCGTAGAGGGCGATGCCGCTGCGCACCATGTCGAGGCGGGCCTCAGGGAGGCGCAGCGCCGCCGCCGTCGCCGCGAGGTGCAGGACCGGCGCCTGCACCCCGTGCGCGGCCAGCACGGACTCGGCGCGGCGGAGGAGCGCGAGCTGGGCGAGGTCGTCCTCGCGCGAGGTGTTGGACAGGTGCGAGAACAGCCCGGTGAGGTGGACGGTGCCGCGAGCGCTGTGACGGGCGAGCGCCTCCGCCAGGTGCGGCCACTCCTCCTCCGCGGCGCCGTTGCGGCTGAGGCCCGTGTCGACCTTGAGCTGCACGGCGGCGCGCACACCGCGGTCCTCCGCCGACTGCGCGAGCGTGTCGAGCTGGTCGACGGAGGAGACGGCGACGTCGATCGAGTGCTCGAGCGCCGCGTCGAAGTCCTCGCCGGGGTCGTGCAGCCAGCAGAGGATCGGAGCGACGACGCCGGCCTCGCGCAGGGCCACGGCCTCCCGCAGCTCCGCGGTGCCGAGGGCGTCCGCGCCGCCGTCGAGCGCCGCCTGCGCCGCGGCCAGGGCGCCGTGCCCGTAGCCGTTGGCCTTCACGACGGCCATCAGCCGTCGGGCACCGGTGAGCTCGCGCAGACGCCCAGCGTTCGCCGCCATCGCGTCGACGTCGATCACCGCCTCGCGGTACGACGCGGGGACGCTCACGACTCGGCCACCACGAACGCGCAGGCCACGCCCGCGTCGTGCGTCATCGAGAGGTGCACGCGCGTGATCCCCCGCGCCTCCGCGGCCGCCCGGGCCGGGCCGTGCAGCGCGAAGGACGGATTCCCGTGCTCGTCCCGCTCGACGACCATGTCGTGCCAGCCGGCGCCCACGGAGTCGCCGAGCGCCTTGATCAGCGCCTCCTTGGCGGCGAAGCGGCCCGCCAGCGAGGCGACCGGGAGCGAGCGTTCGCTCTCGGCGAACAGCCGGTCGCGGAGCCGGGGCGTGCGCGACAGCGAGCGCTCGAAGCGCGCGAGGTCCACGACGTCCACCCCGATCCCCACGATCACGGCTCGATCACTCGACCGTGACCGACTTGGCGAGATTGCGCGGCTGGTCGACGTCGAGGCCCTTGGCGGCGGCGAGCTCCATCGCGAACATCTGCAGCGGGGTGACGGCGAGCAGCGGCTCGAACAGCGGGTCGGCGAGCGGGATCGGCACGACCTCGTCGGCGATCTGGATCGCGGCCGTATCGCCCTGCTCCGCGATCGCGATGACGCGGGCGCCGCGGGCCTTGATCTCCTGGATGTTCGAGATCACCTTGCGCTGCAGCTCGTACGACTCGCTCGGGCTCGGCACGATCACGAACACGACCTGGCCAGGCTCGATCAGTGCGATCGGGCCGTGCTTGAGCTCGCCCGCCGCGAAGCCCTCGGCGTGGATGTAGGCGAGCTCCTTGAGCTTCAGCGCGCCCTCGAGCGCCACCGGGTAGCCGACGTGGCGGCCGAGGAACAGCACCGCACGGGTGTCGGCCATCCAGCCGGCCAGCTGGGCGATGTCGTCGGAGGCGTCGAGCACGCGGGAGAGCTTCTCCGGGATCGCGGCGAGCTGAGCCGCCTGCGAGGCGACGAGCTCGGTGGAGGCGGCACCGCGCACCGCGGCCAGGTGCAGCCCGAAGAGGTAGAGCGCCGCGATCTGGGCGACGAAGGCCTTGGTCGAGGCGACCGCCACCTCCGGTCCCGCGTGCGTGTAGAGCACGGCGTCCGACTCGCGCGGGATCGTCGCGCCCTGGGTGTTGCAGACCGAGAGCGTCTTGGCGCCGTGCTCGCGGGCGTACTTGACCGCCATCAGCGTGTCCATCGTCTCGCCGGACTGGCTGATCGAGACGACGAGGGTGCGCGGGGTGAGCACCGGGTCGCGGTAGCGGAACTCGTGGCTGAGCTCGACCTCGACGGGGACGCGCGCCCACTTCTCGATCGCGTACTTGGCGACCATGCCCGAGTAGGCGGCCGTGCCGCAGGCGATGATCGTGATGCGGTCGATCTCCGTCAGCACCGGGCCGAGCGCGTCGAGCTCGGGCAGCGTGATCGCGCCCTCGTGGATGCGGCCGCGGAGCGTGTTCGCGACGGCCTCGGGACCCTCGGTGATCTCCTTGGCCATGAAGCTCGACCAGCCGCCCTTCTCGGACGCCGACGCGTCCCAGGCGATCTCGAACGGCTCGGTCTCGACGGGGTTGCCGAAGAAGTCGGTCACCGTGACGAGCTCCGGGGTGATCGTGACGATCTGGTCCTGGCCGATGGCGACCGCGCGGCGGGTGAACTCGACGAACGCCGCGACGTCGGAGCCGAGGAAGTTCTCCCCGTCGCCCAGGCCGATCACGAGCGGCGAGTTGCGGCGCGCGCCGACGACCACGCCGGGCTGGTCCTGGTGCAGGGCGAGCAGGGTGAACGCGCCCTCGAGGTGCGCGACGACGGCCTGGAAGGCGAGCACGAGGTCGCCGGTGCGGCGGTACTCGCGGGCGATCAGGTGCGCGGCGACCTCGGTGTCGGTCTCGCTCTCGAAGACGGCGCCCTCGGCGAGCAGCTGCTCCTTGAGCGGCTGGAAGTTCTCGATGATGCCGTTGTGGATGACGGCGAGCCTGCCCTCGTCCGCGAGGTGGGGGTGGGCGTTGCGGTCGGTCGGGCCGCCGTGCGTCGCCCAGCGGGTGTGGCCGATGCCCGTGGTGCCCTCGGCCAGCGGGTGCGCCTCGAGGTCGTCGACCAGGACGCTGAGCTTGCCCGAGCGCTTGCGGCTGTCGAGCTGCCCGTCGGCGTCGATCACGGCCACGCCGGCCGAGTCGTAGCCGCGGTACTCCAGACGCTTCAGGCCCCCGAGCAGCACGGCCAGGCTGTCGCGCTCACCGACGTATCCAACGATTCCACACATGCGCTCGATTCTAAGCGGCGCGGAGGCGCCTCCCGCGGCGTCGGGCACCCGGCGGGGCGGGCGCTAGGATCGGTCCCCATGCCGTCGTCTCCTCGCGATCCCGCGCGCGACGCGCACCCCTCCCCCTTCGTCGAGATCGTCCGCTCCGACTGGGCCGAGCTCGCCCGCACCACGGAGCTGCCGCTGTCGGAGACCGAGGTCGTGCAGCTGCGGGGGCTGGGCGACCGGCTGAGCCTCACCGAGGTCGCGGAGGTCTACCTGCCGCTCTCGCGCCTGCTGAGCCTGTACGCCGGTGGCGCGCGGCACCTGCACCGCGCGACGAGCACGTTCCTCGGGGAGCGCGCGCAGCCGACGCCGTTCGTGATCGGCGTCGCGGGGTCGGTCGCGGTGGGCAAGTCGACGATCGCGCGCCTGCTGCGGGAGCTGCTCGCCCGCTGGGAGGACACGCCCCGCGTCGAGCTGGTGACCACCGACGGCTTCCTTCTGCCCAACCGTGAGCTGGAGCGCCGCGGTCTGATGAGCCGCAAGGGCTTCCCGGAGTCGTACGACCGCCGGGCGCTGCTCCGCTTCGTCTCGGAGGTGAAGGGCGGGGCCGCGGAGGTGCGCGCGCCGTTCTACTCGCACCTCTCCTACGACATCGTCCCCGATGCTGAGATCGTCGTGCGGCGGCCGGACGTGCTGATCGTCGAGGGCCTGAACGTGCTGCAGCCGCCGGTGCCCGGTCACGGCCTGGCGGTGAGCGACCTGTTCGACTTCACCGTCTACGTCGACGCCCGGACCAGCGACATAGCGCGCTGGTACGAGGAGCGCTTCCTCACCCTGCAGCAGGGCGCGTTCGCGAATCCGAACTCCTACTTCCACCGCTACGCGGCGCTCAGCCCGGATGAGGCCCGCGAGCGCGCGCGGAGCATCTGGGCCGCGATCAACGAGCCGAACCTGCTGCAGAACGTGCGCCCCACCCGCTCCCGCGCGAGCCTGGTCCTCCGCAAGCAGGCCGACCACACCGTCTCCTCGGTCCTCCTCCGCAAGATCTGACCGCGCCCCCGGTCGCTGTTCGCCGCCGCGCGCACCGCACAGCCACCG
>NZ_PSUC01000134.1:0-8078 GCF_002931635.1 Rathayibacter sp. AY2B7
GCGTCCAGCGTGACCGTCGAGAACTCGGACGTCGACACCCGTCCGCAGACGATGGGCTACGTGGAGGTCGCCTTCTTCGTCTGCGAGTAGCGCCTGCCCGAAGGCCTCCTGAGCCTCCGTGGTCGCCCGCTCCGGCGCGCGACCACGGAGGCTCGTCGTCGTCACCGTCCACTGCACGTCGTCCCCGTCCTCCTGATGTTCCGATCACCATATCAGTATGGGGCAGGATGCGCCACACCTCAGTCTTCCTGCGGCTCCGCGCCGTCGCGCTGCAGGCGCACCAGGACGCGGCGGAGGTGCATGGCCGCGAGGACGCCGGGACCGAGGGTCCGGGACGTCGCTGCGGTGCGCTCGTCGACGACCTGCACGAGGTGCCGGATCGCACGGGCCGCGCCTCCGATCGCCCGGTGGGTCGCGGGAGAGCCACGGTCGTCGCGGTCGATCGCGTCGGCGACCGCTCGGCAGGCCTCGCTCAGCGGCGGGCCGAGCGCCGGGTCGAACGGGAGCGCACCCGGCCGCTCCCAGATGGTGTCGGCGACGGCGTCGCTGAGATCGCGGACGTGGAAGAGGATCGCGTCGAGCGTCTCCAGGCGGAGGTGGTCGGGCCGGGAGTCGCGCCGGTGCAGCAGCGCGCGCGGGTTGCCCTTGCGGCTCTCGTCCGCGTCCGCGAGGGCCGCGCGGACCTCCTCCGCCGTCCGGGCCAGCTCCTCGCCGTTGCGCGCCCACGCCTCGTGCTCGGGCGGCCACGTCTCCTCGAGCGCGGCGGCCAGCTGGCGCAGGTGCTCCGCGAGCTCGCGCTGGAACGCGTCGACCCGGGCGGACGCCGCCTCGACGGTGAGCCCGGGGGCGACGACCACGTTCACGAGCAGCCCCACCACCACGCCCACCGCCATCTGCACGAGGTAGCCGAGGGAGTAGTCCTCGGCGTCGGCCCCGCCGATGATCAGCACGAAGAGGGCCGCCATCGGCACGTACTCGCGGCCCGCGCCGAACCACCCCGTCCCCGAGAGGACCACGCCGATCCCGACGACGAGCGGGATCGTCCACCAGGTCGGGCCGACAGTGACCACCACGAGGGCGGCGAGCCCGATCCCCGCCGCCAGGCCGAGCAGGGTCTGCAGTCCGTTGCGGACCGAGCCCATCAGGGTCGGGTACATGCTGACCAGGGCGCCGAGCGGCGCGTAGTACGGGTACTGCTCCGCGACTCCGGGAGCGAGCGGCGCGACGGCCCAGGCGATGCCGACCGCCAGCGCCGTCTTGAGAGCGAGCATCAAGCGCGAGCCGGTGACCGCCTCCCTCCAGGCGAGGGCGGCGCGGGACGTCCGGGTGCGGGGCATCCCGGCACCCTAGGCGAGGGGCGCGGCCCGTCTCTCCCCTCTTGACAGCGGCGGCGGAGGCGCGGAGCGGCGGCGGAGGGCCGAGGACGGCGGCTCGGGACAGCAGAGCTGTCCACAACTCAGGACGAACGTCCGATCCGTCCCTCCTGATCCGCGCCGTTCCGCGGGGCGCTGCGAAGCCTTCCTCCGTGACGAAGGCGACCGCGGGTCGTGCGGTCCGCGTGAGGCGGAGCCATCCCTCGACGATCCACCCAGCCGTCTCGACGGCAGGGTCCCGAGCCCCGTCTCAGCGCGCCAGATGCTCGAACAGGGGATCCGTGTACGTCGTCACCGCCGCGTATCGGGCGGTCAGCCGCCGGTACTCCTCCGCCCGCTCGGGGTCCGGCTCGACGCGGTCGCGCTCGGAGACGGTCGCGGCCACGGCGGTGTCGAAGTCCGGATGCACGCCGGCGCCCACGAGCGCGCAGATCGCGGCACCCGTGCCCGCGGCGTCGGTCACGCGCATCCGCCGGGCGGGCCGGTCGAACACGTCGGCGACGATGCTCATCACGAGGTCCGAGCGGGAGCCGCCGCCCGAGACCACGATCTCGGCGAAGCGGCGGCCGAGCGCCGTCTCCATCCGGTCGACGTGCCCCCGCATCGTCATCGCGATGCCCTCCAGGATGCTGCGGTGCACGTGGAAGCGCCCCTGCCGTCCGTCGAAGCCGAGCAGCGCACCGCGGCGGTCCGGAGCGTCTCCGGGCGCGAGCCAGTCGAGCAGCGCGATCAGGCCGTCGGCGCCGGGCGGCACCAGGGCTGCGCCCGCGTTGAGCTCCTCGTCGGTGAGGCCGCCGGCGAGCAGGTCGCGCCACCAGCTCACCGTCCACATGCCGCGGCGGATCCCTCCGCTCTCGTAGAGGTAGCGGCCCGGCTCGCTGCCGAAGTTCACCCAGTACGCGTCCGACGAGGGGGCGAAGGGACCCGTCGACATCGCGGCGATGTAGGTGCCGAGGGAGAGGAGCAGCTGGTCGTCGGAGCGCAGGCCGCTGCCGAGCGCCTCGACCGCCTTGTCGTTCGCGGTTCCGAAGACCGGGAGCCCGGCAGGCAGGCCCAGGGCTCCGGCCGCCTCGGCGCTCACCCGTCCGAGGAGCTCCCCCGGGTCGACCAGCTCGAACAGCTGCTCGGGCCGGAGGCCGGTCGCCTCGTAGGCGGCGGGGTCCGTCGACCAGCGCCGTGTCGCCTGGTCGATCGGCCAGACGCCCTGGTGGTTGGCGGCCGCGTCCCGGCGCTCGCCGGTGAGGCGGTGAGTGATGTAGCCGGAGGAGGTCGTGACGGACGCGACTCCCGGCCGCTGCACGTGCGGGTGCGAGACGCGCTCGTCCATCCAGCTCAGCATCGGCTCGGCCAGGCGTCCGTCGGCGTCGAGCAGCGCGCGGCAGAAGCGGATCGTGCACAGCCCCAGGCCGACCAGTCGCGCCGGATCACCCCGGAACGACGCCATCGCCTCAGCGCAGGCGTCGACGATCGACTCCCAGACGTCGTCGCCCGGATGCACGACGTGACCGGGCTCGGGCGTCTCGTACCCGCGGAGCCGGCGCTGCGCCGAGGCGTGCACCGTCCCGTCCTGATCGAGGATCAGCACCTTCGTGCTCTGGGAGCCGTTGTCGACCGCGACGACGTAGCGCGCCTGGTCCGCGGTGCTCACGAGTCGAGGGCGATCAGCGTGCCGGCGTTCATCACGCCTCGCGGGTCGAAGGCGTCCTTGAGCGTGGTCAGCATTCCGAAGGCGGAGCCGTGCTCCTGCTGCGTCCACGGCGTGCGGTACTTGCCGATGCCGTGGTGGTGCACCATCGACCCGCCCAGGCGCAGCGACTCCTCGACGATGATCGCGTTGAGCGGGACGTGGTACTCGTCGATCTCCTCGCGCGGGGACACCTGGATCGCGTAGTCGTAGACGAAGTAGAGGTTCGTGCCGGTCTGGTAGCTGTGCGACGAGTGCGCGCCCAGCATCGTCAGGTCGGCGGCGCGGGGGAACTCCCCGCGGATCCGGGTCATGACCGCGTCGTAGAGCGCGCGCACCCGGGACCAGTCGATCGAGACCTCGGTGGTGTAGCCGAGGTGCGCCTCGCGCAGCATCGTCTCCTTCTCGGCGTCGATCTTGTCCTGGCCCCAGTTGAGACCGTCGAACCAGCGCTCGATCAGTGCCGTCTCGACGCGCTGGTGCGGACGGGAGGCGAACATCTCCTCGATCGCCTCGGCCGTGGCGTCCGCGATCCGCTTCGGGCCCTCGGCGACGAGGATCACGACGCTCCTCCCCCCGGCGAAGTGCGCGAAGTGCTGGGCGGCGTCCTCGGGCGAGTACGCGCGGCAGACGGAGGGGCGGTAGCCCGCGGTCACCAGCTCGCGCAGCGCGTCGACGCCGTCGGCGAAGTCGTCGACGAGGAAGCCGAAGAAGCGGTTGTTCTCGGGCTGGTACCGGAACACCTTGATCGTCACCTCGGTGATCACGCAGAGCGCGCCTTCGTTGCCGATCACGATGTGGCGGAGGTCCGGTCCCGCGGCGCGGCGCGGCACGTTCTTGATCCGCGCGACCGTCCCGTCCGGGAAGACGGCCTCGAGTCCGACGACCATGTCCTCGATCGCACCGTAGAGCGTCGAGAACTGGCCGATCGAGCGCGTGGCGACCAGGCCGCCGTACTGCGCGAGCGGCTTCGACTGCGGCGAGTGCCCGGTCGTGAGCCCCCGCTCGCGCAGCTCGTCCTCGAGCCGCTGCAGCGGCACTCCGCACTGCACGGTCGCCATCATGTCGACCGGGTCGATCGAGAGGATCGCGTCCATGCGGGAGCCATCGAGCACGATCGTGTCCTCGATCACGGTCTCGAGGCCGCCCTCGGTGGCCGTGCGGCCTGTGCGGGGGACCACGTTGACCAGGTTCGCGTCCGCGAACCGCAGGACGGACGCCACCTCCTCGGCGGTGCGCGGGTAGGCGATCACGGCGGGGATCGGCCCGTCGAAGATCCCGTGCACCGACTGGTACTTCTTGAAGCGGTCGACGGAGGCGAGCTCCAGCTCGCGCGGGTCGGTGTCGACCGATCCCGCGCCGAGCAGCTCGGTCACGGCGGCGACGATCTCGTCGCGGCGGAGGGAGGAACGGGAGGCGGCCATGCGGTGGTCCATCGCTTTCGGGAGGGTCGGGAGGGAGGTCATCAGCGGACGAGATAGCCGCCGTCGACGACCAGGACGTGGCCGTTGACGTAGTCGGAGGCGCGCGAGGCGAGGAAGACGGTGGCGCCCATCAGGTCGCCCGGGTCGCCCCAGCGCTCGGCGGGGATGTGCTCGAGGACCCGTCGGTCCGCGTCCGGGTCGGCGCGGGTGGCGGCGGTGATGGCGGTAGCGAAGTAGCCGGGAGCGAGAGCGTTGACCTGGATGTTGTCGCGGCCGAGCTCGTCGCAGTAGGCCTTGGTGAAGCCGACGATCCCTGCTTTGGTCGCGGCGTACGCGGGGGAGCCCTTGCCGCCGAGGAACGAGAACAGCGAGGCGATGTTGATGATCTTCCCGCCGCCCTGCGCGCGCATCCGGACCGAGGCCTCATGCGCCAGCTCGAACGCCGCGGTCAGGTTCACGGCGAGCATCGGGTCCCACTGCTCGCGGCCGAAGTCGTCGACGTCGGCGAGCAGGCAGATCCCGGCGGAGTTCACCAGCACGTCGATCGCTCCGAAGCGCTCGACGCAGGTCTCCACGACGCGGGCGGGCGTGCCCCGCACGCTGATGTCGGCCTCGACGAACTCGTAGCGCGCGCCGGTCGCCTCGACGAGCCGACGGGTGGTGCCGTCGTCCTCGGCGAGGCTCGGCACGAGCACGTCGGCGCCCGCGGTGGCCAGGGCGAGGGTGAAGGCGCGGCCGAGGCCGGTGTTGCCGCCGGTGACGACCGCGGTCCGGCCGGCGAGCGAGAAGTAGTCGGTCGAGAAGTCGGTGATCTCCATCGAGAGGTCCTTTCCGGGTCTCAGGCGCGGTGCGGATCGGCGATGCCGACGTAGCGGGTCTCGAGGTACTCCTCGATGCCCTCGGCCCCGCCCTCGCGGCCGAGGCCCGACTGCTTCACGCCGCCGAAGGGCGCGGCCGGGTTGGAGACGACACCGGCGTTGAGGCCGAGCATCCCGGTCTCGAGCTCCTCGGCGAGTCGGAGCCCGCGGTCGAGATCGCGGGTGAAGGCGAAGGCGACCAGTCCGAACGGCGTCGCGTTCGCGAGCTCCACCGCCTCCGCCTCGGTGTCGAAGACGACGATCGGGGCGACCGGGCCGAAGATCTCCTCGTCGAGGATCCTCGAGTCGCGCGGCACGTCCGTGAGCACGGTCGGCTCGTAGAAGTAGCCCGCACCCGGGACGGCGGAGCCGCCGAGGGCGAGCGTCGCCCCGTCCTCCAGGGCGCCGGAGACGAGCTCCGACACCTTCCCGCGGGTCGCCTCGTCCACGAGCGGTCCGAGAGTGGAGCCGGGCTCGGTGCCACGGGCGACGCGGAAGCCGGCCATCCGTTCGACGAAGGCCGAAGTGAAGCGCTCGGCGATGCCGCGCTGCACCAGGAAGCGGTTGGCGGCTACGCACGCCTCGCCCCCGTTCCTCATCTTCGCGAGCACGGCGCCCGAGACGGCGGACTCGAGATCGGCGTCGTCGAAGACGAGGAACGGGGCATTGCCGCCGAGCTCCATCGAGACCCGCAGGACCTGGTCCGCCGAATCGGCGATCAGGCGGCGGCCTACCTCGGTCGAGCCGGTGAAGGACAGCTTGCGCAGCCGCGGGTCGCGCAGCAGCGGACCCGTGACGGCTCCGGCGCTGGTCGTCGGCAGCACCGTCAGCACGCCGTCGGGCAGGCCCGCCTCGCGGAGCACCTCCGCCAGCAGCAGGGCGGTCAGCGGTGTGAGAGCGGCGGGCTTGAGGATCATCGTGCACCCGGCCGCGATCGCCGGCGCGATCTTGCGGGTGGCCATCGCCAGTGGGAAGTTCCAGGGGGTGATGAACAGGCACGGACCGACCGGGCGCTTCAGCACCAGGAGGCGGTTGAGTCCGTCGGGTGCTGTGGCGTAGCGCCCGGAGATCCGCGGTGCCTCCTCCGAGAACCAGCGCAGGAACTCGGCGCCGTAAGCGACCTCGCCGCGCGACTCCGCCAGCGGCTTGCCCATCTCGAGGGTCATCAGCAGCGCGAAGTCCTCGGCGCGCTCGGTGACGAGCTCGAAGGAGCGGCGGAGGATCTCGGCTCGGGCGCGGGGTGCGGTCGCGGCCCAGTCGCGTTGCGCGGCGGCCGCGGCGTCGAGCGCGCGGGCGCCGTCCTCGGGGCGGGCGTCGGCGATCTCGAGCAGCGTGCGGCCGGTGGCGGGATCCTGGACGGCGAAGGTGGAGCCGTCGGCGGAGTCGGTCCAGCCGGAGCCGAGCAGCAGCTGCACGGGGATCCGGGCGAGGAGGGCGGCCTCGTCGGCTGCGGTGGTCATGGGGGTCTCCGGGGTGGTTGTCGTGGCGGTCACAGGCGCAGGTCCCGCCCGATGAGGTCCTCGTAGAGGCGGAAGGGCGTCATCTCTCCGGCGCGATCGCCGTAGGAGGCGCGGGCGCGGCGGTAGATCTGCTCCACCAGGCCGCTGAGCTCGGCGGGCACGCCCACCGAGCGGGCGAGGTCGATCGAGAGGCCGAGGTCCTTGCAGGCGAGAGCGATGGCGAAGCCCTCGTCGTAGTCGCCGGCGGTCAGGATCGAGAGCACGTCGCGCTCGACGAAGGTGCTGTTCGCGGGGCTCGCGATGAGGGAGTCGCGCAGCACTCCGAGGTCGACGCCGGCCTTCGTGCCGATCGCCAGCACCTCGGCGGTCGCGACCAGGTGGGAGAACCACAGCTGGTTGATCATCAGCTTCACCGCGTATCCGGTGCCGTGGCCGCCGACGTGCAGGATCCGCTCCGGATCGCCCATCGCCTCGAGCACCGGGCGGACCCGGGCGACGTCCTCGGCCTCTCCGCCGACGAAGATCTGCAGCATCCCGCTGGCGGCGCCGACGGCCATGCCGCTGACCGGCGCGTCCAGGACCCGCAGGCCCCGGTGTCGTTCCTCGGCGCGGACCCGGTCCGCCACCTCGGGGACCGAGGTCGACATGTCGATCCAGGTGCCGCCGTCGGCGATCCCGGCGAGGATGCCCGAGGGGCCGCCGACGACGTCCGAGACGTGGCGCGGAGTCGGCAGCATCGTGATGACGAGGTCGCTCGAGGCCGCGACCTCGGCGGCGGTCGCCGCCCAGACGGCGCCGCCCGCCACCAGCTCGTCGGCCGACTCGCGGCGGATGTCCGTGACGACGAGCGGGAAGCCGGCCTTCTGCAGGTTCCTGGTCATCCCGGAGCCCATGTTGCCGAGGCCGATGAACCCGACGGTCGGGGTGGTGGCGGGGGGCATGGTGATCGTGTCTCCTGTCATGGGACGGCCGGAGCCGTGTAGAACGGGTTCGCCGGAGCGCCGCGGGCGGCGAGGACGTCCTCCAGCGGCGGCAGGCGTCGGGCGCCGTTGCGGAGCGCGGTGGCGGTCGCCTCGCGGTTGTGGCGGTAGACGGCGTCGGCGTCGTCAGCCGCCGCGTTCACCCAGACCGCGGCGATCACGACGCACTCGTCCACCACGGCGGGATCGACGGAGCCGTCGGCCACCGCGTCCGCCACTCCCGCCGCGACGCCGGCCTGCGCCGGGCCCCAGATCATCACGCCGTGCTCGTCGCCGGCCGGGGCCGATTTGGTGACGAAG
>NZ_PSUC01000135.1:0-7948 GCF_002931635.1 Rathayibacter sp. AY2B7
GCGCTGAGCGCCGGTCGGCCGGGAAGCGGGACCGCACGTCGCGAGGGAGTCACTGGGTGTCGGAAGAGCGCTACGACCTGGTCGTGCTCGGAGGTGGCAGCGGCGCCGGCCCCCGCTGCCGCCGCGCCCGCCGCCTCCCCGGAGCCCACCGACTCCAACCCCGGCTACGTCACCCCGCTCGTGCGCAAGCTCGCCGGCGAGAACGGCATCGACCTCGCCACCCTCACGGGAACCGGAGTCGGCGGCCGCATCCGCAAGCAGGACGTCCTCGACGCTGTCGAGGCCGCCAAGTCGGCTCCGGCCGCCCCGGTCTCGGCGCCCGCCGCCGCAGCCGCCAAGGCCGCGCGCACCCCGCTCGAGACCTCGCCCCTCCGCGGCACCACGCAGCCGATGTCGCGCCTGCGCAAGGTCCTCGCGCAGCGCGCCGTCGAGTCGATGCAGACGAGCGCCCAGCTCACCTCGGTCATCGAGGTCGACGTCACGGCGGTCGCCCGCTTCCGCGACTCGGTCAAGAAGAGCTTCCAGGAGAAGACCGGCGCCAAGCTGTCCTTCCTCCCCTTCTTCGCCCTCGCGGCGGCCGAGGCGCTCAAGGCCTACCCGGTGATCAACTCGACCCTCGACGGCGAGTCGATCGTCTACCCGGACCACGAGAACATCAGCATCGCCGTCGACACCGAGCGCGGCCTGCTGACCCCGGTCCTCAAGAACGCGTCGGAGCTGAACCTCGCGCAGATCGCCTCCACCATCGGAGACCTGGCCGAGCGCACCCGCAACAACAAGCTGAAGCCCGACGAGCTCGCCGGCGGCACCTTCACGCTGACCAACACCGGTTCGCGCGGGGCCCTCTTCGACACTCCCGTCGTGTTCCTGCCGCAGACCGCGATCCTCGGCACCGGCATCGTCACCAAGAAGCCGGCCGTCGTGCAGGTGGACGGTGCTGACGCCATCGCGATCCGCTCGACCGTCTTCCTCGCGCTCTCGTACGACCACCGCACGGTCGACGGAGCCGACGCGGCGCGCTTCCTGGTCGCGATCAAGGAGCGCCTCGAGGAGGGCTCGTTCGAGAACGACCTCGGCATCTGAGACGCCCCCCCCTGAGCGCGCCTCTCACGAGGCCGCTCCGGCGTAGACGTCGCGGATGAGCCAGCCGGCCTCCGTCCTGATGATCAGGACGGAGGCCGCTGTCGTCCCCGGGGCTGTCCGGAGGTGCACGACCGCCGATGCCCCGTTCACGTCGACGAGGACGGCCGACACCTCCCCCGTCGCCGGGACAGCGGAGGCGGGGCCGTCAGCTGCGTCGCCGAGCGGCGAGTCCGCCGTGACGAGCCCGCGGGCGCACTCCCGGTCCCCGCACGCGCGCACCGCGTCGATCAGCACCTCCGCCGCCTGCTCGGCGTCGAGTGAGGCCGCCGCGACCGGAGCCGGCGGTGCCGCGGTCGCCGCCGCCAACGGAGTCGACCGAGCCGGAACGGGCGCGGCTGCGGTCGACGCCCCCGCACCCTGCACCTGCCGACCGGGCCCGCCCGCGAGCGAACCGGCGAGCACCGCTCCCAGCACGATCGCCGTCCCGACGGAGAGCGGTCCCCGACGCCGGACGACGAACGCCCGGAGGCGGTCCTGCCAGCCGTCGAGCGGATGGACCCGCCGGTGCCGGGCAGCCGGAGCAGGCACCGCCTCCCGACCCCGTGCATCCGCACCGGACGTCGGCAGCGCCCGCACCGCCTCGCCTATCCCTTGCGGATCAGCGAGTCCGTAGAGGTTGCCTTCCAGCGCCAGCAGGTCGCGGTGCCGCGCGAGAGCGGCGACCGGCAGCTCCGGGCACAGCATCCCGAGGCGCTCCAGGACCCGCTGCAGCGCGTCGCGCCCCGCACGCGGCGTGTCGACGGCGGGCGTCGTCAGCAGCAGCAGGGGCCGACCCTCCTCCGTCAGGCCGATGTCGTCCGTCGTCGGAGCCAGCCATGCTCCCTCGAGCGCGGCCGAGCGGACCGCGCCCACCACGGGGGCGAGGAGGGTGACCGCGGCGCCGAGTCCGATCCCCCGCTCGACCCGCAGGAACCTCTCGAGCGTGGCGACGACGGGAGGGGCGGTCGACACAATGCACCTCCTCGGAGACGACTCCACCCGGACGATGCTCTCGCGGTGGCGGTGCTCGGCGAGCCGAGCCACCGGCGACGCCTGCAGCGCCTCGGCCTCCCGCGGCCGCATCGTCCGCTCGGCCGGCGGTGCGGCGTCCGGCGCAGGGGTCCGCCGCCTCCCCGTCCGCACTCCGCCGATCCTCCGACCGTGGACCGTCCCGCTGCTCGTCATGAGGCGAGCCTGACCGCAGGTCGAGGCGGAGGACGCCCGCCGATCCCGATCGGTGGACGGATCGGCGCACGTGCCCTCTGTGGAGGAGCCGGATCCGCGTCCGGGGTCCGCCGCCGCGCTCCCGCTCGGTATCCTTGACGTCATGGCACGCAGCACGGAACCGTCGACGAAGGCGGTCAAGGAACCCGGACGTCTCAAGCAGATGTGGCAGGTGTTCCAGATGACCCGCCGCTACGACAGCAGCGCCGTCTGGATCATCCTCCTCGCGCTCCTGCTCCCGATCCTGCTCGGCGTGCTCCTCGGCATCCTCCTCGGCAACGGCAACGGCTTCGTGATCGCGCTGTGGATCATCGTGGGCGTGATGGCCGGCCTGGTCGCCGGACTCGCCGTGCTCTCGCGTCGCGCCGAGCGCGCCGCCTACGGGCAGATCGCCGGGCAGCCCGGCGCGGTCGGCGCCGTCCTGCGCAGCGGACTTCGCGGCACCTGGACCGGCGGCGAGATGCCCGTCGCCGTCAACGGCAAGACCCAGGACGCCGTCTACCGCGCCGTCGGCCGCGGAGGCGTCGTGCTGATCGCGGAGGGCCCCGCCTCCCGCACCAAGCGCATGCTCGAGGACGAGCGGCGCAAGGTGTCGCGGATCCTGCCGAACGTCCCCGTCACCTTCGTGCACGTCGGCTCCGACGCCGATGCGACTCCGCTGCACAAGGTGCCGAGCCGCCTCTCGAAGACGAAGAAGGTCCTCACCAAGGCCGAGGTCCTCGCGGTGAAGAACCGGCTCTCCTCGCTCAACACGTCGCTGCCCATCCCGAAGGGCGTCGACCCCTTCAAGGTGCGCCCTCAGCGATCGCGCTGACGCACGACACGACAGGCCGGTCGGGATCTCTCCCGGCCGGCCTGCTCCGTCTGCGGCGCGAGTCAGTAGCGGACGAGAACCGTCCCGGCCACCTTGTCGTGGAAGCCGCGCTGGTCCGAGTCCCAGACGAGCGCCGGCACCAGCACGGCCAGCAGCACCGAGCGCACGATCGGGCGCCACACGCCGACCCAGCCCCCGCCGAGACGGATGACGCGCATCCCGAGCAGGCGGTGCCCGATGCTGCCGCCGATGGTGGGGATGAAGACGACCTGCAGCAGGACGAACAGCAGCAGGCTCGCCCAGCGGTCGTAGTCGAAGAACGCGAGCGACAGCAGAGCGGCGACGGCGAAGTCGACGGCCAGGGCGGCGATGCGGCGGCCGGACCGTCCGACCGAGAGGCGGCCCTCTCGCGGGAGGCCGAGACGCTCCCCCGGGTACGAGCTCGGGGCGGCGTCGGCGAAGGTCCTGCGGTCGGCGGCTGGCATCCTCCGATCCTATCCGCGGCGTCTCGGAGCGGACCGAGGAGCGGGTGGTCCGGCCGGCGACGTGGAGCCCGACCCCGGACGATCCCCGTAACATGTCGGAAACAACAGGGACACGGTGGGGAAACCCCCCGTCACTACCCTGGAACGGCTGCGCTCTGCAGCACCCCGTTACGCCATTGGAGACCTTTGCATGTTTAAAGATTCTTCCGAGGTGCTCTCGTTCATCAAGGACACGGACGTCAAGTTCCTCGACATCCGGTTCACCGATCTCCCCGGTGTCCAGCAGCACTTCAACATCCCCGCCTCGACTGTCGATGAGGAGTTCTTCTCCGTCGGTCAGCTCTTCGACGGGTCCTCGATCCGCGGATTCGCGAACATCCACGAATCGGACATGCAGCTGATCCCTGACGTGACCACCGCCTACGTGGACCCGTTCCGCGTCGAGCGCACGCTGATCCTCGTCTTCGACATCTACAACCCGCGCAACGGCGAGATCTACTCCAAGGACCCGCGTCAGGTCGCGAAGAAGGCCGAGAAGTACCTCGCGTCGACCGGCATCGCCGACACCGCGTTCTTCGCCCCCGAGGCGGAGTTCTACATCTTCGACGACGTCCGCTACGAGATCACGCAGAACTCCGCGTTCCACTCCGTCGACTCGGTCGAGGGCGCCTGGAACTCGGGACGCGTCGAGGAGGGCGGCAACCTCGGCAACAAGACGCCCTACAAGGGCGGCTACTTCCCGGTGAGCCCCGTCGACAAGCAGGCCGACCTCCGCGACGACATCTGCCTCAAGCTGATCGACGCCGGCCTCATCCTCGAGCGCTCGCACCACGAGGTGGGCACCGGCGGCCAGGCCGAGATCAACTACCGCTTCGACACGATGGTCCACGCGGCGGACGACATCCTGAAGTTCAAGTACATCGTCAAGAACACGGCCGAGCAGTGGGGCAAGACCGCCACGTTCATGCCGAAGCCGCTCTTCGGCGACAACGGCTCGGGCATGCACACCCACCAGTCGCTGTGGAACGACGGCACGCCGCTCTTCTACGACGAGAACGGCTACGGCGGTCTCTCGGACCTGGCGCGCTGGTACATCGGCGGCCTGCTCAAGCACGCCCCCGCCGTCCTCGCGTTCACGAACCCGACGGTCAACTCGTACCACCGCCTGATCCCGGGCTTCGAGGCGCCGGTCAACCTGGTCTACTCGGCCGGCAACCGCTCCGCGTCCATCCGCATCCCGATCACCGGCACGAACCCGAAGGCCAAGCGCATCGAGTTCCGTGCGCCCGACGCCTCCGGCAACCCGTACCTCGCGTTCGCCGCGCAGCTGATGGCGGGCCTCGACGGCATCAAGAACCGCATCGAGCCGCACGAGCCGGTCGACAAGGACCTCTACGAGCTGCCCCCCGAGGAGGCGAAGCTCATCCCGCAGGTCCCCGCGACCCTGGGCGAGGCTCTCGACGCCCTCGAGGCCGACCACGACTTCCTCCTCCAGGGCGGCGTGTTCACTCAGGAGCTCATCGACACCTGGATCGAGTACAAGCGCGAGAAGGAGATCAAGCCCCTCGCGCAGCGTCCTCACCCGTTCGAGTTCGAGCTGTACTACGGGGTCTGATCCCGCAGCACTGCCGAAGGGCCGTTCCTCCTCGGAGGGGCGGCCCTTCGCCGTCCCCGGCGCGCGGGCGTCAGCGGTAGGAGGGAGCGTCTCCCGCGGCCGGCCCGTAGAACAGGCGCTCGAAGACCGCGCGTGAGCGGCGGGTCACGCCGAGGTAGTCGTCCTCGAGCGCCGTCGCGGACCCGGCCGGGTACTCCAGCAGGCGCGCGACGCCTTCGAGCTGCCGGCGGTCGGTCGGGAGGACGTCGCTGGTGCGGTTGCCCCAGAGCGTGGTGCCCGAGCGGACACGGGACGCGAGGATCCACGCGGCACGCAGCCGCTCCGCGTCCTGCGGGCCGACCATGCCCTCCTCCTCCGCGACCGCGAGGGCGGTGAGGGTCGAGGTGGTCCGCAGCGCCGGGGTCCGCCGCGCGTGCTGCAGCTGGAGGAGCTGCACCAGCCACTCGACGTCGCTCAACGATCCGCGGCCGAGCTTGAGGTGACGGCGGGGGTCGGCGCCCTGCGGCAGACGCTCGCTCTCGACCCGCGCCTTGATCCGCTTCACCTCGCGGATGTCGCGGTCGGAGACCGCTCCCGGGTAGCGGACCCCGTCAGCCAGCTCCTCGAAGTCCTCGATGAGCGCCTGGTCCCCCGCCACTCCCCGCGACCGGAGCAGCGCCTGCGCCTCCCAGGTCAGCGACCAGCGGGCGTAGTAGGCGCGGTAGGAGTCGAGGGAGCGCACGAGGGGCCCGTTCTTGCCCTCGGGCCGCAGGTCGGCGTCGAGGTCGAGCGGCAGGCGGGAGTCCTCCGTGAGCCGGACCAGCTCGGCGACGACGAACTGCGAGTAGAGCTGGGCCTGGTGCGGCTCGGCGGTGCCGGGTCGCTGGACGTACATCACGTCGGCGTCGGAACCGAAGCCCAGCTCCGCCCCTCCGTACCGGCCCATGCCGATGATCGCGAACTCCGCGTCGGCGCCGGGCCGAGTCGCGCTGCCGCGCCGGATGGCGGCGAGCACGCCGCCCAGCAGTGCGCTGATGATGTCGGTGAGGCTGGTCGCGATCTCCTCGATCGAGCTGAGACCGAGCACGCCACCCATGGCGGTCCGCAGCACCTCGCGCCGGCGCATCGAGCGGAGGACCGAGGCGACCGCGTCGGGCGTCTCGTGCCGGGCGAGCACGGCGCGTACCTCCTCGGCGAGCTGGGCGGCGCTGCGGGGGCGGAGGGCGTCGTCGTCCTCGAGCCAGGCCGCCGACTCCGGGATGCGGTCGAGCAGCTCGCCGACGAAGCGCGATCCGGAGAGCACCGTGGTGAGCCGCTTGGCGGCTCCGGACGAGTCGCGCAGCATCCGGAGGAACCAGGGCGTCCCGCCCAGTGCGTCGCTGAGGCGCCGGAACGCGAGCAGGCCGTAGTCGGGGTCCGGTCCGTCGGCGAACCACTGCAGCATCACCGGCACGAGGTGGCGCTGGATGCTCGCGCGGCGCGAGACGCCCGAGGTCATCGCGGCGATGTGGCCGAGCGCCCCGCGGGCGTCCGCGAAGCCGATGGCGGCGAGGCGCGCCTCCGCCTGGCCGGTGGACAGCTCGGCGCCGCCGTCGGAGAGCGCGGCGACCGCGGAGAGCAGCGGACGGTAGAACAGGCGCTCGTGCAGGCCCCGGACGCGGTGCTTGATCCCGTTCCAGACGCTCAGCAGCTCCTCCGCCGTGCGGGCGAGCCCGCTGGAGCGGGCGAGGGTCCGCAGCTCGTGCTCGTCCCGCGGCATCAGGTGCGTACGCCGAAGGCGCCGCAGCTGGAGGCGGTGCTCGAGCAGCCGGAGTGCTCGGTAGTCCTGCGCGAACTCCTCGGCGGCGGAGCGGCCGATGTACCCGCGGTCGGCGAGGGCGCCCAGGGCGAGGAGGGTCCCGGGCATGCGGATCTCGTCGTCGGTCTGCCCGTGGACGAGCTGGAGCAGCTGCACCGTGAACTCGATGTCGCGCAGGCCGCCGGGCCCGAGCTTGATCTGGTAGTGGACGTCGTTCTGCGGGATGTTCTCGGTGACCCGCTCCCGCATCCGCTGCACCGACTCGACGAAGTTCTCGCGGGAGGCGCTCGACCAGACCTTGGGCGCGACCGCGTCGACGTACGCCCGCCCCAGCTCCTGGTCGCCGGCGAGCGGGCGCGCCTTGAGCAGCGCCTGGAACTCCCAGCTCTTCGCCCACCGGTCGTAGTAGGTGATGTGCGACTCGAGGGTTCGCACGAGCGCGCCCTGCTTGCCCTCCGGGCGCAGGTTCGGGTCGACCTCCCAGAGCTCCGGCTCCATCGCCAGCGCAGAGGTCCCGCGCATGAGGAGCACGGCGAGCCGGGTGGCGACGTCGATCGCACGGGCGTTCGTCAGCTCCTTCTCCGGGTCGCCCTCGGCGACGAAGATCACGTCGACGTCGCTGACGTAGTTGAGCTCGGACGCTCCCGCCTTGCCCATGCCGATGACGGCGAAGCGGGTGGCGGCGACCTCGTCCCGGCCGAAGCGGCCCGGGCCCGTGCCCTCGACCAGCTCGGTCCGCGCCACGGCGAGGGATGCCTCCAGCGCGGCTCCGGCGAGGTCGGCCAGCGCCCTCGTCACCCGGTCGATCGCCGCGACGGGGTCGGCCTGGCTCAGGTCGTGGACGACGACCCTGGTGAGGAGGCGGCGGTACCGCACGCGCAGCGCCGTCCAGCCCGCCTCCTCCCGGAGCG
>NZ_PSUC01000136.1:0-7837 GCF_002931635.1 Rathayibacter sp. AY2B7
TCCCTCCCGCACCGTCGGGCGCCCCTGCACCAGCAGCAGGCTCAGCGGGGGCTGCGCTCCGAGTGCGAGGGCCGCGACCGGGTCCGCGATGCCCGCGTGCTCGATCCCGTCGATCCGCCAGAGCGCGAGGTCGGCGAGCTTGCCGACCTCGATCGAGCCGATCTCGTCCTGCCGGCCGAGCACCCGGGCCCCGCCGATGGTGGCGACCGAGAGGGCCTGCCGGGCGCTCATCCGGTCGGCACCGGCGCGCAGGCGGTTCATCAGGACCGCGGCGCGGATCTCGGAGCCGAGCTGCCCGGACTCGTTCGACGCCGCGCCGTCCACGCCGAGGCCGACCGGGGCTCCCGCAGCCAGCAGCTGCGGGATCGGCGCAATGCCCGCCGCGAGCCGGCCGTTCGAGGACGGGCAGTGCGCGACTCCGGTGCCCGTGGCCGCGAACTTCGCGATCGCGTCGGCGTCGAGGTGGACGCAGTGCGCCATCCAGACGTCGTCGCCGAGCCAGCCGAGCGACTCCAGGTGGTCGGTGGGCGAGAGGCCGAACGCCTCCCGCGTGTAGGCGTCCTCCTCCACGGTCTCGGAGCCGTGGGTGTGCAGCCGGACCCCGAGCTGACGGGCGAGGACGGCCGACTCTCGCAGCAGGTCGGTGGTCACCGAGAAGGGCGAGCACGGGGCGATCGCGACCCGCACCATCGCGTCGGCGGAGGCGTCGTGGTACCGCTCGACCGCCTCTCCACTGGCCTGCAGCGCTGCCGCCGTGGTCTCGACGGCGAAGTCCGGCGGGAGGCCGCCCCGGGACTCGCCGAGGTCCATCGACCCGCGGGTCGCGTGCAGCCGGAGGCCGAGGGTGCCGGCCGCGTCCACGATGCCGCCGACGATGTCGCCCGAGCCCCGCGGGAAGACGTAGTGGTGGTCGGCGACGGTGCTGCAGCCGGACCGGGCGAGGACGCCCATCGCGCCGAGGGCGGCGGAGCGGGTCAGGTCGGCGTCGATGCGGGACCAGGCGGGGTAGAGAGCGACCAGCCAGTCGAAGAGGATCGAGTCCTGCGCCCAGCCGCGGGTGAGCCACTGGTAGAGGTGGTGGTGCGTGTTGACGAGCCCGGGAGTGAGCAGGTGGCCGCGGCCGTCGACCCGCGTGAGCGTGATCGCCTCCTGCGCCGGCAGGCCCGTCGGCGACCGTCCGTCGAGGGCCCATGCCGGAGGGTCGCCGGCCCCGACGGCGACGATGCGCGAGTCGTCGACGACGACGTGGCCGACGGGGTGCTCGGTCGCGTGCGCGTCGACGGTGGCGACGTGGGCTCCGGTGAGGACGTGGCGCTGCATGCCCCGAGCATGGCAGCGCGGTGTTTCGCGGCCGTTTCCCGCCGCAGTGCGATCACGCCGGTGCGATCACGCCGGCGCACAGCCAGCGGAGGACGTGCGGCTCAGCGCGCCGCGTGGATCGGGCCCGAGCGCCCCGCGAGCGGCTCCCCCGACGTCCCCGTGCGCGCGGCGAGCACCTCCGCGAGGATCGACACTGCCGTCTCCTCCGGCGTCGACGCGCCGATGTCCAGGCCGATCGGCGAGTGCAGGCGGGCGAGCGCCTCCTCCGTCACTCCCGCCTCGCGCAGCAGCCGCAGCCGCCGCTCGTGGGTGCGCCGCGATCCCATCGCGCCGACATAGGCGACCGGGAGCGCGAGCGCGGTCTCGAGCAGCGGGATGTCGAACTTCTCGTCGTGAGTGAGCACCGCGATCACGGTGCGGGAGTCGACCTCGGCGCGGGCGAGGTGGTCGGACGGCCACTCGACGACGACCTCGTCCGCGCCCGGGAAGCGCTCGGCGGTCGCGAACACCGGACGCGCGTCGCAGACGGTCACGCGGTAGCCGAGCAGGGCGCCGGCGGAGCAGAGCGCGGCGGAGAAGTCGACGGCGCCGTAGATCAGCAGGCGCGGCCGCTCGGCGTGCACGACGTAGGCGACCTCGAGCTCGGCGCCCCGGCAGGCGGTCTCGACCGTGGTCGAGCGGCCGACGGCCAGGCGCGCCTCGCGCTCGGCGAGGATGCGGCGGGCGGTGTCCTCGTCCAGGTGCGGGCCGACGACGTCCTGGAGCCGCGTCGCTCCGGTGAGCACGAGGCCGACCAGCTCCTCCGGGCCGCCGACGACGATCGCCAGCGCGGCCGAGCGGCCGGCGCGGGCGGCGCGCAGCTCGGCGAGGACCGCGGTGGAGCCGGAGTCGACGACCTGGCCGAACACGCGCAGCTGCCCCCCGCAGGACAGGCCCGCGGCGAAGGCCGCCTCGTCGTCGAAGCCGAAGTGCTCGGACGCGCTGCCCGAGGTGCCGAGCACCTCCTGGGCCAGCGCGTACGCCTGCGCCTCGACGCAGCCGCCGGAGATCGAGCCGATCGCGCGCCCCTCCGCGTCCACCGCCATCGAGGAGCCGAGAGCGCGGGGAGCCGAGCCGAAGACGTGCGTGACGGTGACGACGGCGACGCTCCCACCCGCCTCGACGCGCTCGAGCAGGGCGGCGGCGATGTCGAGCACGACGGCCTCCTCTTCTCGGACGGGAGGCGACGGCGCCGGGGCTGCGGGGAGGCCGGGCGGAGCCGCCGACGGGCGCTCACACGCAGGAAACATGCCGAGTATAGGGTCGATCCATGCCTGACGACGCTCCCTTCCTCGACCTCGTGATCCGCGCCTCCGACGTGCTGACCGAGAACGGCCGGCGTCCGGCCAGCATCGCGATCGCCGAGGGCCTGATCGTCGCGGTCGGCGAGCGGGACGCCCCCTGGCGGACCACGGAGGAGATCGTCCTCCCCGAGGGCCAGGTCCTGATCCCGGGGATCGTCGACACCCACGTGCACGTCAACGAGCCGGGCCGCACGGAGTGGGAGGGCTTCGCCTCCGCCACCCGCGCGGCCGCCGCCGGCGGCGTCACCACGATCATCGACATGCCGCTGAACTCGATCCCGCCGACCACGACGGTGGCGGGGCTCGAGGCCAAGCGCGCGGCCGCCGGGCCGCAGGCGCAGGTGGACGTCGGCTTCTGGGGCGGGGCGATCCCCTCGAACCTCGGCACGCTGCGCGAGCTCCACGACGCGGGCGTCTTCGGCTTCAAGTGCTTCCTCTCGCCGAGCGGCGTGGACGAGTTCCCGCACCTGAGCCGGGAGCAGCTCGTCGAGGCGATGCGCGAGATCGCCGCCTTCGACGGACTGCTGATCGTGCACGCCGAGGACCCGGCCGAGCTGGAGGCGAGCGCGCTGGAGCCCGGCGCCTCCTACGGCGCGTTCGTCGACTCCCGCCCGCCCGCCTCCGAGCGCAGCGCGATCCTGCACGTGATCGAGGCCGTCCGCGAGACCGGCTGCCGCGCGCACATCCTGCACCTCTCCTCCGCCGACGCGCTGCCGCTCCTGCGCGAGGCGAAGGCCGAGGGGCTGCCGATCACCGCCGAGACCTGCCCGCACTACCTCACCTTCGACGCCGGCTCGATCCCCGACGGCGGCACGCAGTTCAAGTGCTGCCCGCCGATCCGCGACGAGCGCAATCGCGAGCTGCTCTGGAAGGGGCTGCTCGACGGGACGATCGACATCATCGCCTCGGACCACTCCCCCGCCACCGCCGAGCTGAAGCTCCCCGCGGGCGGCGACTTCGGCGTCGCCTGGGGCGGGATCTCGGGACTCGAGCTGAGCTTCCGCGCGGTCTGGACCGGGGCCCGCGAGCGGGGCATCCCGCTCGAGCAGGTCGTCGCCTGGATGTCCACGGCGACCGCCGCGTTCGCCGGGCTCGGCCAGAAGGGCCTGCTGCACGCGGGGTCCGACGCCGACCTGGTCGCGTTCGACCCGGAGGCGCAGTGGCGCGTGGACGTCGACGCCCTCTCGCACCGGAACCCCATCTCGGCCTACGAGGGCCGCGTCCTCCGCGGCGCCGTCGCCGCCACCTGGGTCGGCGGCCGCCGCGTCACCGCCGCGACGGTCCCGCCCGCCGGGCGCCTCCTCAGCCGCCCCTGACCTCGACCCGCCGATGCCCCGCCTGCACGACGACACCTCGGGGAGCTCCACCGCTCACGCCGACCGCCGCCGTGTCATCGGCAGGTTTCGAGCGTGTGAACGGAGGCGGGTCGGAGCCGCGGGGCGGGCGGATCGCACAAGACTCGGAGTCCCGGCGGCGGCTCCTCGGGATGCTCCGCCGGTGCGCGGAGCCCCCGGCAGGCGCAAGGCTGGCAGACGGGCTCGCAGGAGCCGCGAGCAGGACGGGCACCACCGCGTGACCGGGCCCGGCCGCACGGAACGGACAGGAGCGGACATGTCGATCATCCTCGGGGACCACCAGTACGGGAAGGCCGAGAACCGCGTCGTGCGGATCTACCGCGAGACCCCGCGGCACGAGATCCACGACGTCAACGTCTCCACGGCCCTCCGCGGCGACTTCGAGGCCGCGCACCGAGAGGGAGACCAGTCGGCCGTCCTGCCCACGGACACGCAGAAGCAGACGGCGTACGCCTTCGCCAAGGAGAAGGGCCTGCGCTCGATCGAGCCCTACGGCCTCGAGCTGGCCCGCCACTTCGTCGACGGCTACGAGCCCGTCCACGGCGCCCGCATCGAGATCGAGGAGTTCGCCTGGGAGCGCGTGCTGGTGGACGGGCGCGAGCACGACCACACCTGGGTCCGGAAGGGCCAGGAGACGCGGATCGCGTCGGTCACGGTCGAGGGCTCGGGCGACGAGCGGCGGATCTGGATCACCGGCGGCTTCAAGGACCTCACCGTCCTCAAGTCCACGGGGAGCGAGTTCCACGGCTTCCTCACCGACCCGTACACGGTCCTCCAGCCGACGAACGACCGGGTGATGGCGACCTCGCTGGTCGCGAAGTGGCGCTTCGCCCTGAGCGAGGACGAGATCGCGGCGATGGACTGGGAGGCGGTCTACGCGGGCGTCAAGGCGCTCCTGACGAGCCGCTTCGCGACCGTGCACTCCCTCGCCCTCCAGCAGACGCTCTTCGAGATGGGGAAGGCGGTCCTGGAGGAGTACCCGCAGATCGTCGAGATCCGTCTCTCCGCGCCGAACAAGCACCACTTCGTCTACGACCTCTCGCCCTTCGGCGTCGAGAACGACAACGAGGTCTTCCACGCCGCCGACCGCCCCTACGGGCTGATCCAGGCGAGCGTCACCCGCGACGACGCGCCGCCCGCGGGATCCGCCTGGACCGCCTACACGGGCCTGGTGTGACCGGCGCCGGGGGCGTCCACCGGGGGCACGTGCTGCACGTCGCCGGGGGTGCGACGCTCGCGACCGCGCGGGAGTCGCTGGTGTCGATCCCGGACGGCGCTCTCGCCGTGGACGAGGACGGCACGATCGCCTGGGTCGGTCCGTACCGCGAGCTGCCGGACCGCTTCGCGCTCCTGCCGGTCTCCGGCGACGCCGCGTCGATCCTGCTGCCCGGCTTCGTCGACGCGCACGTGCACTTCCCCCAGACGTTCTCGACCGACGGCTTCGGCGGCGGCCAGCTGCTCGAGTGGCTCGACCGGACGGTGTTCCCGGCGGAGGCGCGGCTCGCCGACCCGGAGTTCGCCGACGTCGTCGCGCGCGCCTTCACCCGGCGGCGGGTGGCCGCGGGCACGACCGCCGCGATGGTCTTCGGCTCCGCGTTCCCGGCCGCGCAGGACGCCCTCTTCGAGCGCAGCCGCGAGGCGGGGCTGCGGATCGTGTCGGGGCGCGGCATCCAGACCACGGGCCCGGTCTCGGCGGCGCCCTTGATCACCTCCGAGGAGGAGGCGCTGACGCTCGCGTCGGAGGAGATCGACCGCTGGCACGGGAGGGACCCGCTCCTGCAGGTCGCGCTCGTCCCGCGGTTCTCGCTGTCCGTCACTCCCCGGACCCTCGGAGCGCTCGGCGACCTCTACGACGACGTCCGCGGACGCGGCGTCTACGTGCACAGCCACCTCAACGAGAACGACCGGCCCGGCGACGGCGAGATCGCCGCCGTGCTCGGCTCGTACGGCACCCGCAGCTACCTCGACACCTACGACGGGCTCTTCCTGCCCGGCTCCGCGCGCGGCGGCTCCTCCCTCCTCGGGCCGCGCACGATCCTCGCCCACGCCGTGCACTGCCAGGACGCGGAGCTGCACCGGATGGAGGAGACCGGCACCTCGATCGCCCACTGCCCGACCTCGCAGCAGTTCCTCGGCTCCGGCACCATGCCCTGGCGCCGGACCGCCGCCTCGGGGGTCACCGTCGCCCTCGGCACGGACGTGGGCGCGGGCGACGAGTGGCTGCTGGCGCGAGTGGCGAACGACGCCTTCAAGGTGCACCTCTCGGAGCCCGGCGACGCGGCCGTCGCCCTGCATCCGGCCGAGCTCCTGTTCACGGCGACGCTCGCCGGCGCGCGGGCGCTCGACCAGGAGGACCGGTTCGGCAGCCTCGACCCCGGGAAGGACGCGGACTTCCTCCGCATCGAGCCCGACCGGTGGGAGCCGCTCGCCGACGTCCTCGCCCACGGGATCCGCGCGGACGACGAGGAGGAGGCGACGGCCCAGCTGCTCTTCGCCCTGCTGATGACCCTGCGCGAGCCGGCGATCGCCGCGGTGCACGTCCGGGGCAGGCGGATCGCGCCTCCGGAGTGACGGGGCCGGCCCGGGCGGCGCGGTGCGGACCGCGCGCACCCGGCCGTCAGCGCAGGCGCAGCGCCAGGAACAGGTCGGCGCGGTCCGCGGTGTCCGACAGGTCGCGCTGCGTCAGCTCCTCCACCCTCGCGATGCGGTACCGCACTGTGTTCAGGTGCAGGTGCGTCTGCTCCGCCGTGCGCACCCACGAGCCGCCGCAGTCGAGGAACGCCGCGAGCGTGGCGACCAGCTGCGAGCCGTAGCGCGCGTCGTGCTCGACGAGCCGCCCGAGCACCAGCTCGACGAACACCGAGCGCAGGTGGTCGGGGACCGCGCTCAGCAGCTGCACGGCGGAGGTGACCTCTCCGGAGTCGCTGACCCGCACGGGAGCGTCGTCGCCCGGCGAGCCCGGCAGCAGCATCCCGTAGCGTGCCGAGCGGAGGGCGCCGCCGAGCGCGGGCAGCGGAGTCGCGGCGCTCGTCCCGACGCGCAGCACGGCGCCCGGCCACGCGGCTCCCGCTCGCCGTAGCGCCGAGGTGACGACGGCGAGCGGATCCGCGCCGGTGGGGATCGCATCGGTCGCCTCGGTGGGCAGCACCGCCACCGCGCAGCCCTGGGCGTCGCGTCCGACCACGGCGCGGCCCAGGTGCGCGGCGGCGTCGACCAGGACACGGCGCGCCAGGTCCGGGGGCGCGTCGCCCTCGAACTCGGCGGCGACCACGGCGCACCGCCCGGCTCCGCCGAGTCCGAGCTGCCGCAGGTACACCGCGGCCTCGGGCTGCTCGCTGTCCTCCTCCACGAGCTCGAGCAGGCGGTCGGCGAGAGCGGAGTCGGCCGAGAGCGCCGCCTCCCGCTGCAGCCGGTAGACCCCCACGACTCCGGCGAGCTCCGTCACGGCGTCGAGTACTGCGGCGGGCCAGTCGTTCCAGTCGCCCCCGACGACGACCAGCCAGGAGGTGGCGCGGTGCTCGCCCGCGCCTGCGACGGTGAGGACCGACAGGGCGCCGCCGCGGGCGTCCGCGACCACGACCGGGCTGCGCCGGGCCGTGAGCGCCGCGTGCACGACCCGCTCGATCTCCCCCAGCCCCAGGGGCGAGGCGGAGGCCGCGGTCCGGCCGGTCGCGGTCAGCACCGACACGGGGAGTCCGAGCTCGCGCGAGGTGCGCGTGACGAGCTCGTCGAGCTGCTGCCCCCGGTAGACCTCGGTCAGCAGCTCCCGCTGGCGGGCGAGGGCGGCCGTCAGCCGGGCCACGCGGTCGCCGGCGAGGG
>NZ_PSUC01000137.1:0-7690 GCF_002931635.1 Rathayibacter sp. AY2B7
AGCAGCTCGGCAAGCCCGCCGACCGCGGGATCGTCGGGCTGACCGTCGTCGCCGTGGTCCGGGGCGACGCCGCCAATCCGGCGCCGGCCCCCGACTTCCGCGTCTTCCCCGGAGACACCCTCGTGGTCGCCGGCAGCCCCGAGAAGGTCGCCAAGGCGTTCGCGTTCTTCCGCACCGGCAGCTTCGCCAAGACGGTCGACGCCCCGCCCGGAGCCTGAGGATGCACCACGGCGAAGACCTCATCGTCCTCGGCGTCCTGTTCGTCGTCGCCTACGTCCTCGGCCGGCTGGGGAGGACGATCGGGCTCCCGGCCATCCCGATCTACATGGTCGTCGGGCTCCTCGCGAGCCCGAACTTCCATCTCTTCCCGCTCGACTTCGAGTCGAGCTACATCGAGCTGACCGCGGTCTTCGGGCTGATCCTGCTGCTGTTCAACCTCGGCCTGGAGTTCGACCAGGACGAGTTCTTCGGGAACGCCGGCCGCCTGATCCTCTCCGGGGGCTCCTACATCGCGGTCAACATGGCCGTCGGCCTCGGCTTCGGCTTCGCGCTGGGCTGGGGGAGCCGCGAGGCGCTGATCATCGCCGGCATCACGGCGACGAGCTCGAGCGCGATCGTCACCAAGCTGCTGATCGAGCTCAAGCGCCTGGCGAACCCCGAGACGCCGATGATCCTGGGCGTCACGGTCGTCGAGGACATCTTCATCGCGGTCTACCTGGCGATCGTATCCGTCGTGCTCTCGGGCGAGACGGAGCCGTGGCCGGTGGTGCTCAAGCTCGTCATCGCGTTCGCGTTCCTCGTGGTGATGTTCGCGATCGCCCGCTGGGGCGGGAAGGTCGTCTCCCGCTTCTTCCGCACCCGCGACGACGAGCTGTTCACGATCCTGTTCTTCGGTCTCGCCATCCTGTTCGGCGGCATCGGCGAGGTCCTCGGAGTGACGGACGCGATCGGTGCGTTCCTGATCGGACTGGTCATCGGAGCGACGCGGTTCCGGTCGAGGGTCGAGCACATCGCGATCCCGCTGCGCGACGTGTTCGGAGCCTTCTTCTTCGTCAACTTCGGTCTCGGGCTGGATCCCGGCGCGTTCCCGAGCGTCGTGGTCCCGGTGCTGATCGCCGCGGTGATGACCATCGTCCTCAACCTCGGCGCGGGGCAGTTCGTCGCGTGGCTCAACAAGCTCGGACCGCGCGCGGGCCTGAACGCGGCGTTCATCCTGCACAACCGCGGCGAGTTCGCGCTCATCCTGGCGACGCTCTCGCTCTCGGCGGGGCTCGACGAGCGGATCCAGCCCTTCGCCGGCCTCTACGTGCTGATCATGGCGATCGTCGGGCCGATCCTCGCCTCGCGCTCCGAGAGCATCGGCGCGTTCCTCTCGCGGCGGCGGCACCGCCCGGCACCCGCAGCAGCCACGGCCATGGACGAGGAGGACTTCTCGCTCGTGGAGGCGGCGATGGCCGCGCCCACCGTCGCCGCGGAGGAGGCCCCCGCTCCTCCGAGGCGCCCCGCGGAGCCGGACGAGCTCGACGACGAGTTCCCCGATCCGATGCGGCAGGCGCTCATCGACCAGGCGATGCAGCAGTCCGACGGGGCCGACGACGCCCGGCCCCGCCGCCCGAGGGAGCCCGACTACTGATCCCACGGAGCTCCCACACTCACGGGTTAGGCTCGATCCGGCCCGCGGGACACCGCACGGATCGAGGGCGGACGAGGGACGAATGACGCAGAGCACGGTCGGGCAGGTGGCCCGGCGCCCGCGCTGGATCGCCGCGCTGGCGCTCGCACTCCTGATCGCCGGGCTCTTCGCCGCGCTCGGGCAGTGGCAGGTCGGCCGCGCGGTCGAAGCCGCCGCGCCCGACTCCGGAGTGTCGGAGACGACGCTCCCGCTCGCCGAGGTCGCGACCCCCTCCCGCTCGATCACGGCGACCGCCGACGGACAGCGCGTGGAGGGCTCGTCCGTCTTCGTGCCGGGCGGTGCCGAGATCCTCGGCGGCCGCCTGAACGGCGAGCAGCCGGGCTGGTGGGTCATCGCCCGTACCCGCACCGCCGACGCCGACCTGGTGCTCGCCTACGGCTGGACGCAGGACGAAACGCAGGCGCAGTCCGTCGCGGACGCGCTCAACAGCGGGAGCGAGCAGGCGCCCTCCTCCTTCACCGGCCGCCTCGTGGCCAACGAGGCCGCGGAGGCGCCGGCGGAGGGCCTGGACCCCGCCACCCTCACCGCGCTCTCCGTCCCCGCGCTGATCAACCGCTGGCCGGACCCGCCGCAGGACGTCTACCAGGGCTACGTCGTCGTCGACGAGCCGGTCGCCGGACTCGGGGCCATCGACTCCCCGGCGCGCGTGAGCGACGTCTCGCTGAACTGGCTCAACGTCTTCTACGCGATCGAGTGGGTCGTCTTCGCCGGCTTCGCCCTCTACCTCTGGTTCCGCCTCGTCAAGGACGCGTGGGAGCGCGAGGCCGAGGAGGCGCTCGACGCCGAGGAGCGCGCCCGCGCCGACCTGGGCGACCGGGCCGAGGCCCCCGCCCCCGCACCGTAAACTGGTCGTCATGCCCCTCGAGCCCAAGCCCGCGCAGTTCCCTGCGATCCGGAGCGCGCTGCGCTTCTACCGGGTGACCTCGATCATCACCGGCGTGATGCTGCTCCTGCTCTGCGCGGAGATGCTGCTCAAGTACGTCTTCCACCTCGAGCTGTTCGCCTTCGGCCAGCAGGGCGTCCTGCACTTCGCCCCGATGTACGAGGTGCCCGGAGGCGAGTTCAGGTCGAGCGGCACCGGCGCGAACCTGTCCACCGGCATCCTGATCGCGCACGGCTGGTTCTACGTCGTCTACCTCTTCGCCGACTTCCGCCTGTGGAGCCTCATGCGCTGGCCGTTCACGCGCTTCGTGCTCATCGCGCTCGGCGGAGTGGTGCCCACCCTCTCCTTCTTCGTCGAGACCCGCATCGCCCGCGAGGTCGAGCAGTACCTCGAGCGCCGGACCGCCGGCACCGACCCGAAGACCCCGACCGACTCCGTGGAGGCCCCCCATTAGCGAGCAGCCCACCGCTCCCCAGCCGCACCTGGCCGCGCAGCCCGTCCTCGTCGTCGACTTCGGCGCGCAGTACGCGCAGCTGATCGCCCGCCGGGTCCGCGAGGCGAACGTCTACTCCGAGATCGTGCCCTCCAACGCCACGGCCGCCGAGATCGCCGCGAAGTCGCCCGTCGGCATCATCCTCTCGGGCGGCCCCTCCAGCGTGTACGAGGAGGGCGCCCCGCAGCTCGACCCCGCGATCTTCGACCTCGGGGTCCCGGTCCTGGGCATCTGCTACGGCTTCCAGGTGATGGCGAAGACGCTCGGCGGCGAGGTCGCCAACACGGGGCTGCGCGAGTACGGAGCGACGGACGCCGCCCTCTCGACCGACGGTGGCGTGCTCCTCGGCGAGCAGCCCGCCGACCAGACGGTGTGGATGAGCCACGGCGACTCGGTCGCACAGGCACCCGAGGGCTTCGAGGTCCTCGCCTCCACGAGCTCCACCCCGGTCGCCGCCTTCGGCAACGACGAGCGCCGCCTCTACGGCGTGCAGTGGCACCCGGAGGTCAAGCACTCCGCCTACGGCCAGGCCGTCATCGAGAACTTCCTCCACCGCGCCGCGGGCATCCCGGCCGACTGGAACTCCTCCAACGTGATCGACGACCAGGTCGCCGTGATCCGCGAGCAGGTCGGCACCGGACGCGTCATCTGCGGCCTGTCCGGCGGAGTCGACTCCGCCGTCGCCGCTGCGATCGTGCACCGCGCCATCGGCGACCAGCTCACCTGCGTCTTCGTCGACCACGGACTCCTCCGCAAGGACGAGCGCCGCCAGGTCGAGGAGGACTACGTCGCCGCGACCGGCGTCCGCCTGGTCACCGTCGACGCGCGCGAGCAGTTCCTCGACGCGCTCGCCGGCGTCAGCGACCCGGAGCAGAAGCGCAAGATCATCGGCCGCGAGTTCATCCGCACCTTCGAGGCCGCCGCCGAAGCGCTCGTGCTCGAAGCGCAGGGCGAGGGCGAGACGATCGACTTCCTCGTCCAGGGCACGCTCTACCCCGACGTCGTCGAATCCGGCGGCGGCACCGGCACCGCCAACATCAAGTCCCACCACAACGTGGGCGGACTCCCCGAGGACCTGCAGTTCGCGCTCGTCGAGCCGCTCCGCACCCTCTTCAAGGACGAGGTCCGCGCGATCGGCCGCGAGCTCGGCCTCCCCGAGGTCATCGTCGGCCGCCAGCCCTTCCCCGGACCCGGCCTCGGCATCCGCATCGTCGGCGAGGTCACCCAGGAGCGGCTCGACCTCCTCCAGGACGCCGACGCCATCGTCCGCGCCGAGCTCACCGCCGCCGGCCTCGACACCGAGATCTGGCAGTGCCCCGTCGTCCTCCTCGCCGACGTCCGCTCCGTCGGAGTCCAGGGCGACGGCCGCACCTACGGCCACCCCATCGTCCTGCGCCCCGTCTCCTCGGAAGACGCGATGACCGCCGACTGGACCCGCCTGCCCTACGACCTCCTCGCCCGCATCTCCAACCGCATCACCAACGAGGTGAGCGGCGTGAACCGGGTGGTGCTGGATGTGACGTCCAAGCCCCCCGGCACCATCGAGTGGGAGTGATTCCGCGGGTCTCCGCGCGGTCATCTGCGGCGTTGTCGGCGATTGCGATACCTCCGGTATCGCGCCCTTCTCCGCCTTGCAGCTGACCGCGCGGAGACCCGCGGAACGTCAGGAACGGCTCCCTTCGAAGGGGGCCGTTTCTTGTTGAGGGGAGCGGGTGGGGGAACGAGCCCCTGCGGGGCCGTTCCCGGGTGCAGGTAGAGGGAACGAGCCCCTGCGGGGCCGTTCCGGGTGCAGGTAGAGAGGAACGAGCCCCGAGGGGGCCGTTCCCGGGGTGCAGGTCGGGGAACGAGCTCAGGTGGCTGTTCAGGGAACGGGTGGCCGCGGTTCGGCCGGGGGATCGGTCGGGGGCGACCGGTTCCTCGCGAGGTGTACCGAGTGGCGGTCAGGGGTTCGAGGCCCTGCGGGGACGTTCCGGGGGTGCCGATCGAGAGGCGAGCTCCTGCCGGGTGGTCGGGGAACGCGGGTCGGCGCTGGTCCGGGGGCCGAGGTGCAGGCGGACAGGCGCGCGAGCGCGGGTCAGGCGGGGGTGTCGAGCACGCCGATGAAGCGGGTGCCGATGCCGTCGTACTCGTCGCGGCGGTGGCCCTCGGGGTGGTGCGGCCAGGAGGCGGGGGAGTGGTCCTCGCAGACGAGGAACGTGAACTCGGGCCACCACTTCTTCGGGCGGGCGGCCTCGGAGCGGCCGCAGACGGCGCAGTCGAGGGTCACCCACACGGGACGCCTGCCGGTGCGGTTCGCGCGCGACTGGACGAGCCAGGCGGGCGGATCCTGCTCGAGGGCGGCGAGCTCCTCCTCCGACAGACGGGTGGGGATGCCGTGCCGCGTCGCCATCTCGAGGGGGATGTCGAGGCGCTGAGCGGCCTCGCGACGCGTGATCATCCGGCCACCCTAACCCAGCGCCGCGCGCGGACCCCGAGGCCGCAGCGACGCGCGCGCGAGCAGCCACTCCAGCGGGCCCTGCCCCACGAGCCGCCTCCAGAGGAGAGCGGCGACGATCGAGCCGACCACGAAGACGCCGAGCAGCGTCCAGCTGCGCCACGCCTCGAAGTCGAACGGCTCGTACGGGACCAGGTACACCGCCAGCGCCACGAGCTGCAGCGAGTAGATCGTCAGCGGCATCGCACCGACGGCCGCGATCGGAGTCGCCGCCCGTGCCAGGAGCGGCAGCCGCTGCAGCAGAGCCGTCAGCGCGCCGAGGACCACGCAGGCGACCCCGCCCGCCCCGAGGAGCTCGGCGGTGGTGCTGGCGTGCGCCTCCACCGCCTCCGGACCCCCGAGCAGCAGCCCGCCGCCGTAGCCGAGCACGGCCGAGACGGCGCCGCCGACGACGACCCAGCGCTGGGTGGTCGCGGACCGGACGTCGCAGCGCGCGATCAGGAGGCCGAGCACCACGTACGCCAGCCACGACGGCACCGGGTAGTACTGGGTGAGCCAGGTGAGGGGCTGCGCGGCCAGGAGAGCCTCGTCGGGCGACAGGGTCGAGAGCCAGGAGCCGCCGGCGCTCGTCAGCGCGTCGACCGCGAGGGGCCCGGCGATCGCCGCGGCCGCGACCAGCACGGCGAGGACCGCCCGCGGCAGGAAGAGCAGCAGCGCCGCGACGAGGAACATCACCCCGTAGTGCGGCAGGATCACCGCGATCGGCGTCCCGAGCAGGGTGAGGGCGACGCCGATGACGAGCAGGTACAGCCCGCGGAGCAGGATCGATCCCGTGTCGTGCCAGGGCCGCGAGGAGCGCTGTGCGCCGCCCGTCATCAGCCCGATCGACACTCCCGCCAGCACGGCGAAGAGGACGGAGCTGCGGCCGTTCCAGAGCATCTCGCTCTCGACGGGGGCGAGGTGGGCGGCGAACATGCCGAGGACGGCCAGGCCGCGTGCGACGTCGAGGCCGACGATCCGGGAGTCTGCGGCGCTCATCCCTCCATCGTGCCAGGCGCTCCCGGCAGTGCACCGGGAACGGCGCTGGGGCCGTGAACGACGACGGGCGCCCGACCCGGAGGTCGAGCGCCCGTCGGACGTGGTGCGCCGTGCTACTCGCGGAAGATCGCGACGAGGCGCAGGATCTCCAGGTACATCCAGACGACGGTGACCAGGATGCCGTAGGCGCCGGTCCAGCCGTAGATGCGGGGGAGGCGGTTGCGCACGCCCTGCTGGATGAACTCGAAGTCCATCACGAGTGAGTACGTGGCGAGCGCGACGGCGATGAGGCCGATCACGATGCCGATGAAGCCTGTGCGGAGACCGAAGCCGCCGCCGACGCCGAAGAGGCCGAGGCCCAGGTTCACCAGCGAGAACACCGCGTAGCTGATCATGCCGATGAAGAAGATCTTGTTGAGCTTCGGCGAGGTGCGGATCTTGCCGTTCATGAACAGCGCCAGGGTGACGCCGATCACGATGACGGTCGCCATGAGGGCCTGGACGACCGCTCCGGCGTACGCGCTCTCGAAGAACTTCGAGATCGCACCGACCGCGATGCCCTGGGTCGCGGCGTAGCCGAGGATCAGGGCCGGCGACGGCTGCTTCTTGAAGGCGTTGACGATGCCCAGCACCAGCGCGACGAGCACGGCGGGGAGCATCAGGCCCGGGACGAACCAGCCGACGGCCGCACCCGCGAGGAGCACGACGAAGGCGAGGGCGGTCTTGGCGAGGGTGTCCTCGACGGTCATCCGGTCGGTCTCGACGGAGCCGGCGGCCGGACGGGAGTACATCTGGTCGAGCGTGCCGGGGGAGACGTCCGGGAGGTCCTGCACGCGGCCGGCGTAGCCGCGGTTGCTGAACTCCGGGCGTCCGAAGGCCGGATTGTTGCTTGCCATGGTTCCTCTTCTCTCAGGTGCGCTGGTCTCCGAGGGAACTCGCGGATCTGAGTCGCTGTGGGTGCGGGGTGCGCCGCGGATCCGAGAGGACTGCGACGATGGACACCACCATATCTGAGAGCACCTCTCAGAGTCTGGCTGTTCTCTTCGAGCGGACCTCGACTCCGCTGCGAGCCGCGCAGTGCCGCCCGTAGGATCGCGGCATGCCCGCGCGTCAGTCACCGCTCGTCATCGGCCACCGCGGAGCGAGCGG
>NZ_PSUC01000138.1:0-7451 GCF_002931635.1 Rathayibacter sp. AY2B7
GACTGGTCCAACGGATCGGCCGAGTACTACATCTCTCGCGGGTACATGTTCGGCGCAAGCGGCCTCATCGCAGATGTGCTGCACTGGGCGACGTCAGTCCCACTCCTCTTAGCCGTCATCACCTGGGGTGTCATCGTCGCAGAGATTTGCATCGGAATTCTCGTTGTGACCATTGACTTCGGTCGACGGATCGCGTTCATTCTGGCGGTCGCATTGCACGTCGGGATCATCCTCAGCATCGGGCTGTGGAGTTTCGGGATCATCATGATCGCAACCGTCGGGATCGCGACGATGAAGCTCGTCCCGTCCTCCGCTTCGCCCGGTTCTGCGAGTGACGAGGACGACTCTCCATCGATCCTCGGAGACGACGATGCCGCTCGGCGATCGGAGGTGTTGTGATGCTGCGATTCCTCCGGTCGGCCAGGCCGCGGCAAAGGCGTGAGGCGCCGAGCACGGGTGGTTGCGTCCGGCGCGCAGTCCGCACGGATCACGCCTACTGGCGCAAGCTCGCCGTTCCGCTCCTCCTGTGCTCGGTGCTGGTCGGATGCAGCCTGAATCTGGCAGAAACTGTTCCGACAGCGGGCACAGACCTGACCGCTGAGGAACTCCGGACCCAAGATCTGATGCTGTGGGCGGTCGAACGGCTGAACGCAGAGGAGGACTTGACCACTGAGGCTGTCGAGTCGAAATCGGACGCGGGTGCGTTCGACTCGGAGTCCACCGCGCATCTGGTCACCATGGTGAATTCGAGCCTTCGGCCCCTGGGCCCATACACGGTGAAGTCCTTCGAACATCGACCCGAGGGAGCTCTTGCTGTCGTCCGCAATCGGCTTGGCATTCTCCTCGATCTGCAGATCACCGCGAACGCGAACGGAGAGCTCAGAGCGCTCGTCGTGAACGCGGCGGTTGCCACTGCACCACCATCGATTGCATCCTTTGCCGAAGCAGCCGCTCGTCTCGAAGCGCTCGTTCGTGCGTCATCACTGCTCATGCAGGTGACACGCGGGTCGCACACGGAGTCGGTTCACGAGCGGGCGCACGACGTTCTCCGTCCGGTTGGATCGGTGATGAAGCTGTACGTTCTGGCAGCTGTAGTGGAAGCGATCAAAGAAGGGGATCTCTCCTGGGAGGACGTGCTCATGATCGACGATGGGAAGAAGAGTCTCCCAACCGGTCGGCTGCACCTCGAGCCGGACGGAACAGAAATCAGCGTGTTCGAGCTCTCACGTTTGATGATGCAGATCAGCGACAACACAGCCGCCGACGTTCTCATGGACGCTGTCGGAGCCCAGCGGTTGTCGGCCGCGGTGCGCGATCTCGGGCATCACCAACCTGACCTCCTCGAACCGTTCCCGACGACGAGGAAAATGTTCCAGTTGACGCTCGGCGGCGACACGTCGCTCGCGAACGACTGGAACGAGGCATCCAGCGCGGCTCGCCATGGCATTCTTGAGAAGTTGAGCAATCAGCCGCTGACAGTGGACCCGGCATGGATCGAGCGCGCGCCGTTCTGGCCACGCGACATCGATTGGTTCGCGAACGCTGAAGACGTGGCGAGTGCGCACCGGGCGGTCGTGGAGCTGGGACGCGACGATCCGCACATGTCGCAGATCCTCCGGTCACCCGAGATCGCGTCTTCTTCGCCGTTTGTAGAACGCGGGTTGGTGACACTCTCGGAGAAGATCGGAAGCTCGCCGGGCGTCGTGGCGGTCACGCTGGTTGCCGTGGGGAGCGACGGTGCCGTCTATTCCGTGGTTGCCCTGGGCGTATCCGAACAACCCGGTGACCCACTGGAGCTCTATCGATCGAAGTTCATCGATGTTGCCAGGAGCGCCCTTGACCTATTGATCGAGTGACGCGACATCTCGGATTCTCGACAACCGGTTCGGATCCGTTCAGAGCACGGCGCGGCTGGCGTTCACCTGCTGTTCCGGTGAGGCGGCGTGTCCGATGATGGCATTCCCGCTGAGGAGCGCCGACAATTTCGATGCAAAGAGAGCGCTCCGGCAACTGGCTCACCGGCAAGTGTGGGGAGTGGCCGAGATCGATCCGACGCCGATTGTATTCGGACGCGATCGGAAGCAGTCTGCCGTCATCGATGCTATTGCACGGCACGCTGAACAGTACGGTTCCAGCCGCAGTTCGGTCTTGCCTCGGTGCCCTTACATGCACCTCGCACTGAGTAGGTCAAATTGGGAAGATCATGACCGGGATTCGCCCCTGTTGGTAGCACACGTCAGACCGCCGGGATGTCGGCGAAGCGCGAGAAGTGGCCGTGGAAGCCCACGGTCACCGTACGGGTCGGGCCGTTGCGGTGCTTGGCGACGATGAGGTCGGCCTCGCCCGCGCGCGGGTTGTCCTTCTCGTAGGCGCTCTCGCGGTGCAGGAGGATCACCATGTCGGCGTCCTGCTCGATCGAGCCGGACTCGCGGAGGTCCGAGATGGCGGGGAGCTTGTCGGCGCGCTGCTCGGGGCCTCGGTTCAGCTGCGAGAGCGCGATGACCGGCACCTGCAGCTCCTTCGCGAGGAGCTTGAGGGCACGCGAGAACTCCGAGACCTCCTGCTGGCGGCTCTCGACCTTCTTGCCGGAGGTCATCAGCTGCAGGTAGTCGATGACGACCATCTTGAGCCCGACCCGCTGCTTGAGCCGGCGGCACTTCGCCCGGATCTCGACGAGGGTCATGTTGGGCGAGTCGTCGATGTAGAGCGGCGCGTCGTTGATCCGGCCGCGGGTGGAGGCGATGGTCGTCCAGTCGCGCTGGTCGACCGTGCCCTTGCGCATGTGCTGCAGCGGCACGGACGCCTCGGCCGAGAGGAGGCGCATCGCGATCTCGCTGCGCCCCATCTCGAGGGAGAAGAAGATCGTGGCCATGTTGTGCTTGATCGCGGCGGCGCGGGCGAAGTCGAGCGCCAGCGTCGACTTTCCGAGCGCCGGGCGCGCGGCGACGATGATCATCTGCCCGGCGTGGAAGCCGTTGGTCAGGTCGTCGAGGTCGGCGAAGCCGGTGGGGACGCCGGTGAAGCTGCCGTCCTTGTGAGCGGCCGCCTCGATCTCGTCGATCGCGACGGTCACCGCGTCGGTCAGCGGGACGTAGTCCTCCGCCGTCTCGGAGCCGGTGACGTTGTAGATCTCGGCCTGCGCCGTGTTGACCAGGTCGAGCACCTCGCCCTCGCCCTGGTAGCCCATCTGCGCGATGCGGGTTCCCGCCTCGACGAGGCGGCGCAGCAGAGCGCGCTCGGCGACGATGGAGGCGTAGTAGCCCGCGTTGGCCGCGGTGGGGACCATCGAGGTGAGCGTGTGCAGGTAGTCGGCGCCGCCGGCCCGCTGCAGCTCGCCCTGCTTCGTGAGCTCGTCGGTGACCGCGATGACGTCGGTGGGCTCGCCGTGCGAGTAGAGGGCCAGGATCGCGTCGAAGACGATCTCGTGCTTGGGGATGTAGAAGTCGGTGCCCTTGACGCTCTCGACGACGTCGGCGACCGCGTCCTTCGAGAGCAGCATGCCGCCCAGGGCCGACTGCTCGGCGAGGAGGTCGTGCGGAGGGGTCCGCTCGTTCCCGCGCGACTCGCCGCGGTCTCCGCGACCGTCCCGTCCGTCCGAGCCGGGTACCGCCAGGTGCGCGATCGTCATGCCTTCGCCTCCTCCTGTCGGGTGCTGCGCGTCCGGTCGAGCCGGTGCCGGGATCCGGTCTACCAGCGACCTCCGACAGCGGCGCACGGGCGCCTGCCCGCACCCCTCGCGGGGCGCTGCGCCACCCTACGGACCGCCGCCCGCGGCACGCAAACCGCCCTGTGGAGAGAGCTGTGCAGAACCGAGGGGAAACGCCGGGCCCACTGTGGGCAACATGTGCACAACCCTGTGGGAACAGTGGCCGTCGGCAAGTTTTTTCTGGGCCCTGACCAGGCATTCACCGCTTTCCACAGGTGTGTGGGGAAAAGAGTCTCAAGACCACAGTGAAGGTTGGTCCCGCCGGAGGGTGTATGTGGATGGAGCTGTGGAGAACGGGAACGACGAAGGGCGGTGCGAGGGGACTCGGAAGTCCCGTCGCACCGCCCTCCGCGGCGTTCTCGCGGCCTTACTTGGCCGCGACCACCTGCAGCTTCACAGTGGCCTGGATGTCGTCGCGCAGACGCACCACGGCCTCGTGCTCGCCGACGTGCTTGATCGCGTTCGAGATGACGATCTTGCGCTTGTCGAGTTCGCCGAATCCGGCCGCCGCCACCGCGTTCGCGATGTCGGAGGTCTTCACCGAGCCGAACAGGCGGCCGTCCTTGCCGGCCTTGACCGTCAGCTTCACGCGGTTGGCCTCGAGGACCTGCTTGGTGTGCTGGGCCTCTTCGATGGTCTTGTGCTCACGAGCGGCTCGCGCCGACTTGATCTGCTCGACCTGCTTCTCGCCACCGCGGGTCCACGCGACGCCGAAGCCCTGCGGGATGAGGTAGTTGCGGGCGAACCCGTTCTTCACGTCGACGACGTCGCCGGCCGAGCCGAGTCCGTCGACCTCGTGGGTCAGGATGACCTTGGACATACCGTTACCTACCTTCCGCTGCCGGCGTAGGGCAGGAGCGCCATCTCGCGGGCGTTCTTGACGGCACGGGCGATGAGGCGCTGCTCCTGAACGGAGACGCCGGTGATACGACGGGCGCGGATCTTCCCGCGCTCCGAGATGAACTTGCGGAGGGTCGCGACGTCCTTGTAGTCGATGACACCCACGCGGACCGACTTCGCGGGGGCCGCGTTCTTCGCGCCCTTGCCGCGGATCGGCTTGCGGCGGTCGCCGCTGCTCTTTCCAGCCATAGTGGTTTCCTTAGATTCTGGTTCGCCCCTGCCCCGCCGCGAGCGATCGCGGTGCGGGGGAGGCGTGATTCAGGTGAGGAGAGCGTTTGAGCCGAGGCTCAGAACGGCGTCTCGTCGTTGTAGCTGCCCGGCGTGCTCCACACGTCGCCACCGGCGGGAGCGCTCGGCGCCCACGGCTCCTCGGCCTGACCGCCACGGTTGCCGCCGGCGTTGCCGGAGCCCCCCTGACCGCCGCCGCCGAAGCCGCCCTGGCCGCCGCCGATCTGACCGCCGTTGCCCTGGCCGCCACCGGCCTGGCCGCGTCCGCCTCCACCGGAGGCGCGCGTGACCTGCGCGGTCGCGTAGCGCAGCGAGGGCCCGATCTCGTCGATCTCGAGCTCGATGCTGGTGCGCTTCTCGCCTTCCTTCGTCTCGTAGGAGCGCTGCTTCAGGCGGCCGGTCGCGATGACGCGGCTGCCCTTGGTCAGCGTTCCTGCGACGTTCTCGGCGAACTCGCGCCAGACGGAGGCGCGGAGGAACAGCGCTTCGCCGTCCTTCCAGTCGTTCGCCTGACGGTCGAAGGTGCGCGGCGTGGAGGCGATGGTGAAGTTCGCGACCGCGAGCCCGCCCTGCGTATAGCGCAGCTCGGGGTCGGCGGTGAGGTTCCCCACCACGGTGATGATCGTCTCGCCGGCCATGAGCGCTACGCCTTGGGAGCGGCCGAGGCCTTGGCGGCCTTGCGGGCGGCCTTCTCGTCGGCGAGCTTCGCGGCGGCCGCGACCTGGGCGATGCCCTCTTCGGCCCGCAGCACCTTGGTGCGCATGACGGCCTCGGACAGCTTCAGCTGACGGTCGAGCTCGTTCGCTGCGGCGGAGGTCGACGTGAAGTCGACGACGGCATAGATGCCCTCGGACTTCTTGTTGATCTCGTACGCCAGACGACGGCGGCCCCAGACGTCGACCTTGTCGATGGATCCACCATCGGTGCGGATGACGTTGAGGAACTTGTCGAGACTCGGAGCGACGGTGCGCTCATCGATCTCGGGGTCCAGGATGACCATGATCTCGTACTGATGCGTCACTAACCCACCTCCTTCGGACTGAACGGCCACGGTATTTCCGTGACAGGAGGGTATGTAGCATCTGCCCACTCCCGCGGACGCGAGTGCGTCTGGTCGTGGACAACCTGTACAGACTACAACAGGACCGCCGCGACGCGCCGGACGGATCCGCTCGAGGCGCACCACCCCGGGCGCCGGGCGAGGCGGGCACGGGGCCCCGCTCAGCGCCTCAGCGCGACGCCCACCACTCGCGGAGCCGCTGCGTCGCGACCTCCTCGCCGAGCGGACCCTCCTCCAGCCGCAGCTCCAGCAGGAACCGGTACGCCTGCCCGACCTCGGGGCCCGGGGCGAGGCCGAGGATCTCCATGATCCGCGTGCCGTCGAGGTCGGGGCGCTTGGAGGCGAGCTCCTCCTTCTCGGCGAGCTCCGCGATGCGCGCCTCGAGGTCGTCGTAGGCGTGCGCGAGCCGGTCGGCCTTGCGGCGGTTGCGCGTGGTCACGTCGGCGCGGGTGAGGATGTGCAGCCGCTCGAGCAGAGGCCCGGCGTCGGTCACGTAGCGGCGCACCGCGGAATCGGTCCACGCGCCGTCCGTGTACCCGAAGAAGCGCAGGTGCAGCTCGATGAGGCGGGCCACGTCCTTCGTCGTCTGGTTGTCGAACTTGAGCGCGCGCATCCGCTTGATCGCGAGCTTGGAGCCGACCAGGTCGTGGTGGTGGAAGCTCACCGCTCCGCCCGGCTCGAGCCGCCGCGTGGCCGGCTTCCCGATGTCGTGCAGGAGGGCGGCGAGCCGCAGCACGACGTCGGGCGCGGCTCCGGGGTGCCGCGACTCCTCCAGCGCGATCGCCTGCTCCAGCACGGTGAGGCTGTGGGTGTAGACGTCCTTGTGGTGGTGGTGCTCGTCCTGCTCCAGGCGCAGCGCGGGCAGCTCCGGGAGGAAGCGACCGGCCAGACCGGTGTCGACGAGCAGCTCCAGGCCGGCACGGGGCGAGGCGGTCGCGAGGAGCTTCCGCAGCTCCTCCTGCACGCGCTCCGCCGAGACGTCGTCGATCCGGCCGGCGAGCTCGGCCATCGCCCACTCGACCTCGTCGGTGGTGCGGAAGCCGAGCTGCGAGGTGAAGCGCGCGCCGCGGAGCATCCGGAGCGGATCGTCGCCGAAGGAGAGGTCGGCGGGGGAGGGGGTGCGCAGCCGGCCGGCGAGCAGGTCCTCCACTCCTCCCGAGGGATCGACGAGGACGACCTCCGGGAGCCGCAGCGCCATCGCGTTGACCGTGAAGTCGCGCCGCACCAGGTCGCCCTCGAGCGAGTCGCCGAACTCGACCTCGGGCTTGCGGCTCACCCCGTCGTAGCTGTCGCTGCGGTAGGTCGTGATCTCGACCGTCTCGCCGGCCACGCGAGCGCCGATCGTGCCGAAGGCCCGGCCGATGTCCCAGTGCGCCTCGGCGATCGGAGCGACGATCCGCACGATGTCGTCGGGGCGCGCGGAGGTGGTGAAGTCGAGGTCGTGCACGCCGTGGCCGAGGAAGGCGTCGCGGACCGGGCCGCCGACCAGCGCGAGCTCGTGGCCCTGGGCCGCGAAGGCCTCCGCCAGCCGCGTCACCGTGGGCGTCCCCGCGAGCG
>NZ_PSUC01000139.1:0-7377 GCF_002931635.1 Rathayibacter sp. AY2B7
ATGACCCGGCCGAGCGGGATCGCCGGTGCGGCGTCGGGCCCGAGGAGCAGACCCACCTGCACGTGCCGGCCCCGCGGGCGCAGAGCGGCGATCGACGCCTCCGCCGTGACGCTGCTTCCGACGGCGTCGATCGCCAGATGCGCACCTCCTCCGGTCGCCGCCCGGATCGCCTCGGCGGCACCCTCGCCTCCGGGGACGGTCACCGCCCCGAGCGCGGCTGCGGCCTCCCGCGCCGGGGCGGAGACGTCCGACGCCACCACACGGGCCCCGGCCGCGAGCGCGACGATCACCGCGGAGAGGCCGACTCCGCCGCAGCCCAGCACCGCGACCCACTCCCCCGGGGCGACCCGGCCGCGCTCGTGCAGGGCGTGGTACGCGGTCCCGAAGCGGCAGCCGAGACCGGCCGCCTCGACGAAGCCGACGGAGTCGGGCAGGCGCACCAGGTTCAGGTCCGCACCCGGCACGGCCACCGCCTCGGCGAACGACCCGTCGAGGGTGAATCCCGGCTGCTGCTGCCGGAGGCACACCTGCGTCGCCCCCTCCCGGCACTGCTCGCAGTCGCCGCAGGCGAACACGAACGGCGCTGTGACCCGGTCACCGACCGCGAAGAGCGACACCTGGGCTCCCGTCGCGATCACCGTCCCGGCGAACTCGTGCCCGGGGATCTGCGGAAGGACGACCGAGTCGTCGTGCCCCTTCCACGCGTGCCAGTCGCTTCGGCACACCCCGGTCGCCGCGACGCGGACGACGACGCCGTCGACGGGGCAGACGGGCTCCGGGACCTCGATGATCGCGGGGAGGGCGGAGAAGGACGAGTAGCTCACGGCGCGCATGCCGAGAGTCTCCCAGAGGCCCGGGCCGCGCTCTGCTTACAGTGCGTCGACCGGGATGCCGCCGGTGCCCGGCTGGGCGGGCTCGCGGTGGACCGGGTAGACCGTGCCCCGGGCGCGGTCGATCGCGATGCTGCCGAGGGCGAGCACGATTCCTGCCGCGGTCAGGCCCACGCCGACCCAGATGGGCGACAGATAGCCCAGTCCGGCGGCGATCGTCAGGCCGCCGAGCGCGGCACCCACCGAGTTGCCGATGTTGAGCGCGGAGTGGTTGAGCGCGGCCGCGATCGTCTGGCTGTCGCGCGCCACGTCCATCAGCCGGGTCTGGATCGCGGGCGACGCGGCGGCCGAGAAGCCCGCCGAGAGGAACGCGAACACCACTAGCCCGACGACCGACGAGGCCGACAGCGCGAGCCCGATCAGCGAGACGCCGACGCCGGCGAAGAAAACCACCAGCGCCCGCCGCACGTCGCGGTCGGCGGCCCAGCCGCCGACGAGGTTGCCGACGGTCATCCCGAGGCCGATGACGACCAGGATCCACGGGACCGCGCCGAGCGGCAGGCCCGTCACCTCGGTCGCGAGCGGCGAGATGTAGCTGTACATCGCGAAGAGTCCGCCGAAGCCGATGGCGCCGACGAGGAGGGTCATCCAGACCTGCAGGCGCCCGAACGCCCGCAGCTCGTTGCGGACGGTCGCCGCCGGATTCCCGGGCTGCGCGGGCACCAGAAGCTGGACGGCCACGACGGTCAGCGCGAAGAGCACCGCGACCACGAGGTAGGCGCTGCGCCAGCCGGCCACCTGCCCGACCCAGGTGATCGCGGGCACACCGACGACGTTCGCGATCGTGAGCCCGGAGAGGACGAACGCGACTCCCTTGCCGCGCTTGCCGGGACCCATCAGGTCGGCGGCGACCAGGGAGGCGATGCCGAAGTAGGCGCCGTGCGGGAGCGCGGCGACGAAGCGCGCGGCGAGGACGAGCGGGAAGCTCGGGAGCAGCGCCGAGCCGATCGTCCCGACGGTGAAGGCGACGAGGAGCGTCAGGAGGAGCCTCTTGCGCGGCCAGCGCGCCGCTGCGGCGGCGATGGTGGGGGCGCCGACCACGACACCGAGCGCGTAGGCCGAGATCAGCATCCCCGCCTGCGAGACGGCCTGCTCCTGGCTCGCGGCCCAGACCCCGGGGAGGAGGTCGGCGGCGAGCTGCGGGAGGAGCCCCATCGCGACGAACTCGGTCGAGCCGATGCCGAAGCCCCCCATCGCGAGGGCGAGCAGGGCGAGGCGGGTCCGAGCGGGCGAGAGCGTCACCGGTCAAGGCTACTCAGGATCGGGCGGATGTCGAATCGATTCGAGAAAGCCCGGACACGAGAGGTCTCGGCGCGGACCCGCTACTCCCCCAGCGCGTCGTTCAGCCGGGCGATCTTGCCGTCGATCTCGCCCGAGTAGCCGGGGCGGATGTCCGCCTTCAGGACGAGCGACACGCGCGTCCCGAACGCTCCGACGGCCTCCGTCGCGCGCTTGACGACGTCGAAGACCTCGTCCCACTCCCCCTCGATCTCGGTGAACATCGAGGTCGTCCGCGACGGCAGGCCGCTCTCGCGGACGATGCGGACGGCGGCGGCGACGGCGTCGTGGACGGACGCGTCGGGCGCCTCGCCCCCGGACGGTGCGACCGAGAATGCGACGAGCATGGGAGCCTCCTTGACTGCGCGCACCGCGTGCCGGCCCGCGCCCTCCGAGCCTACGAGCCCTGGGGCGCCAGGCGGGTCTCGCCGGTCAGCGACGATGCGGAAGTCGTGGCGCCGGGTGCGACGACCCGCGCCGTCCCCGTCCTCCACAGCTCGCGCAGCAGCCAGCCGAGCAGCACCACGAGGAGGATGTTCCGCACGGTCAGCACGAGCACCATCCACCAGTGCGACCAGAGGAGGAAGAGGTAGAGGTACGGGTAGACCACCTGGGTCAGAGCCGCAGTGACGAGGGTCAGCTTCGCGGGCCGGTCGAACGCGCCGTCGCGGCACGCGATCAGACCGGCGATCACCGGCGGCGCGAGCCAGACGATGTACTGCGGCGAGAGCACCTTGTTGGTGTCGATGAACACGACCACGAAGGTCAGCGCGAGCAGCGGGAACAGCCTGGCGAGGTCCGCCCGGCGGGCGAGAGCACGGGCACCCAGCAGGGCCACGCCGAGCATGGCCAGAGCGAGCAGCGGGGTCATCAGGCTCGCCGCGAACTCGGTGCCGGGCCCGTGCATCTCGAAGGTGTTGATGTCGGCGGCGTAGTAGACGTAGCTCCCCGATCCCGGGAGGACCGACAGCCACATCCAGGGAGTGCTCACGACGGCCTCGATCTGGAGGCCCCGATCGGTCTGATCGGTGACGAAGCTGAAGACCTGGTCCCCGCCGCCGACGAGGACGACCGCGAGCACGATGATCACGGAGGCGACCGCGGGGACGAGGATCATCCGCAGCCGTCCGCGCAGGACCAGCACGGCAGCGGCGAGGATCGCGGCCGGCCACACCTTGATCCAGGTGGCCACGGTCAGCAGCAGCGCCGCGACGCCCGGACGGGTCGCCGCCCAGAGCATCCCGGCGATGGCCGGCGGCGCAGTGAAGGCGTCGATGCGGCCGATCGCGATCGGCCCGAGGAGGACGAGGAACAGCAGCCACCAGCGCGCCGCGGCGAGGCGCGGTGCCGACCGACCGCGCAGCAGCAGGGCGAAGGCGGCGGCATCGGCGAGCGCGACGAGGACGAGCCACATCAGGTCGTAGCCCGCCGAGCCGAAGAGCCAGGAGGCCGCGATCGGGCCCCAGGCGAGGATCGGGTAGACCCAGCCCGTGTCGATCCCGGCGATGCCGCCGCCCTCGACGGCGGTCCTCATCCACTCCTTGTAGACGATGCTGACGTCGCCCATCGGCAGACCCGGAGCGAACAGCGCCAGGAGGGAGAGCACCACGTGCACCAGCGCGAAGGCGCCCCAGAGCACGGCGACGGAGTCGCGGTTCTCGCGCAGCCGGGCGAGGGGGCGGGAGGACGCTCGAGGAGGGGAGGACGGCACCGCGTCATTGTAGAGGGGCCGCTGAACGGGACCCTGGCAGCACCTGAGCCCGCCTGAGAGCGCCGCTTCCGCCGGGCATCGGTCCCCCGGCGGCGTCGGTCGCCGCCGGGCGTCAGCGGCCAGCGGGCGTCAGCAGCCCGCGGGTGTCACGACCCGATGAACTCAGTAGCCGGCGAACGCGTCGGTGTGGATCCGCTTCGCCCCGGCACCGCGCAGGGCGCCGCGGACCGAGTCGACGAACGACGGCGACCCGGAGACGTAGCCCACGCGGCGGCCGGCGTCCGGCACCGCGTCCGCGAGCAGCTCGGCGGTCAGTCGGCCTGTGACGTGCGACCACCGTGCGGGCAGGTCGGTCGGCGCCTCCTTCGAGCAGAGCACGACCCGGGCCCCCGACTCCTGCAGCAGGTCGCGGTACGCGACCTCGGCGAAGCTCGGCGCGGCGACCACGACGACGACGTCGCGCCGCGGACCGTCCGCGAGCGAGCGGAGCTGACTGGCGAACGGGGTGATCCCGATGCCGCCCGCCACCAGCAGCAGCGGCACGGCGGGATCGGCAGGCAGGACGAAGTCACCGCCGACGCTCGTCGCCCGGAGCGAGTCGCCGGGCTCCAGAGCGGCGAGGGCGCGCTTGAAGCTGCTCGCCTTCTCCGGCATCCGCAGGGCGATCGCGATCTCGCCGTCGGACGGAGCGGAGGAGACCGAGAAGGTGCGCCGGCTGCCCCGGCTGTCGGCGCGGTGCGGCAGGTCGAGCTCGAGCCACTGGCCCGGCTCGAAGGTCAGCGGCGAGCGGGAGCGGAAGCGGTACTCCGCGATGCCCGGCGCCAGCACGCGGGTCGAGGAGAGCTCGAGCGTGTGCCGCCGACGCTGGCGGAACGCGAAGGCGAACGCGAGGGCGTTGCCGACCACGAGGCCCAGCTCCGGAGTGGCGGAGACGACGCCGATGTGGAAGGGGACGCTCGCCACGAGCGCTGCGACGACCGCGATGATCAGCTGCTGCGAGCGGCGCGGCGCGAGCGTGAGCGGCTCCGTCAGCATGAAGGCGCCGGCGAAGACGAAGGGGTAGGCCGTGAGGACCAGGGCCGCCGCGGCGCCGAGGTCCTGGCCGTTCTGCACCGCCTGCTGCACGGACACCCCGCCGGCGACGACGACGAAGACGGCGAAGACGGCCCAGCGGCGGACCCGCGCGACGATCAGGAGGGAGCCCACGACGACGAACGGCCAGATCGCGCCACTGGCGATCCACCAGGCTCCGGCGTTGAGCCCGGTGAAGCCGATGATCAGCACGGCGACCGCGGCCGGATTGAAGAGGTGGCGGCCCCGCCAGGCGAGGACGTACTTGGACGCGGCGGCGATCGCGCCGACGAGCGCGATCACGGCGAGCCCGCGGGGATCGGCCGTCGGGAAGAGGAGGCAGGCGATCAGCAGACCGGTGACGAGCGAGGACTCCAGGTGCGCACGGCTCCGGAACAGCCTCGCGAGGACCGCGCTGACCAGGGCCGTCGAGGCGACGGCGACCAGCGTCGTGCCGAGGATCTCGAGCGGCGTCGAGAAGATCAGGCCGGCTGCGGCGTAGCCGACGGCGACGAGCAGGAGCGCGGCGAGCGTCATCCAGACCAGCCGGTAGGTGGTGACACGGCCGAGGGCGCGGTCGAAGGTGCCGATCATCGGAAGACCTCTCCGGGGAAGGAAGGCGAGTAGTGGAGGGTGCCGTCGCTGCGGACGCGGACGAACTCGAAGTCGAAGCGCTCGGCGAGGGTCTCGGGCGGGCAGACGAACAGCGCGGTCGCGAGCCCGTCGGCGACGAGGGCCGTGTCGGCCACCGCCCAGGTGGCGACGACGGTCTCGACCGGAGCTCCGGTCCGCCCGTCGAGGACGTGGTGGAGGCCGCTGCCCCAGGCGCGGCGGTTGCTCGCCGAGCCGCAGAGCGCGCGGTCGCCGGGCACCGCCACTCCCAGTGCGCTGCTCGGGTCCCACGGGTGCTCGAGGCCGACCCGGACGGGTCCGGCTCCGATGCCCCGGAGGTCGCCGCTCGCGTCGACGACGGCGGGCCCGGCTCCGTCGAGCTCCCCGAGGACGAGGTCGACGAGCTGGCCCTTGCCCGCGGCGCCGACGTCGACGACGGTCCCGGGCTCGACCCGCAGTCCCGCCGCCCCGCGTCGGGCGGCGGCCCAGGAGGGGGCGGGGACGGCGGGTCCTCGCGGGACGAGGGTGTACGCGGAGTCGTAGCCGAGCTGCTCGAGAGAGCCGCCGACGAAGGGGGTGACCGCCCCGCCGGTCAGCTCGTCGAGCACGTCGTACAGTGCGAAGAGGTCGGCCGCCTCGTCGGGGAAGACGTGCTCGCCTCCGACCCGCAGCTGCGAGACGGCGGAGTCGTCACGGAACCGCGACCAGGTGCGGTCGTACTCCGCGATGCGCGCCTCGACCCGCGAGCGGTGGGAGGGCCCGAGCGGCTCGGCGGTGTCGATCTGCCAGCCGGTGCCGATCGCGTCGAACCGCCACGCGTGGCCGAGGACCGTCGGGGCGTCAGGCCGTGGCATCGGCCTTGATGGTCTCGACGGCGTCGTTGAAGCCGCCGGAGGTGAGGGAGGACCCCGACACCTTGGAGACCTTCAGCTCGTCGAGCTGCTTGCCGACGACCTCGCCCGCGATGCCGCCCGCGAAGCGCGACTGGTACTGCTGGCCGGTGGGGTTCTCCGACTCCGGGGTCACGGTCACGTCGGTGACGACGCCGTCGGCGAGGGTCAGCGAGACGCCCACCTTCTCGTTCCCTCCGGGCGAGGTGTAGGCGCCCTCGGCCTCGTAGGTGCCGTCGGCGTAGCTGCTGCCGCTCGCGGCGGAGGACGCGGCGCCGGTGGCCTCGGGGGCGGAGCTGGTGGCGGTGCTCGGAGCGGTGGTGGTCGCCGCGTCGGCGGCGTCGCTCCCGGTCGTGGTGGTGCTCGAGCAGGCGGCGAGCGCGGCGAGGGTGCCGGCGCCGGCGAGGAGGGTCAGGGCGTAGCGGGCGGGAGTCGTGGTCTTCGCGGTCATGTCTGTTCTCCTGGTCGAGGCGGACGCGGCGGATCCGACGGTAGAGGTGCTCGCTTCGAGCACCCGATGAGGCGGCGGTGCGGAGCCGGTGAGCCGGGCCGCGGGCGTCGCTTCCTCCAGGACAACGGCGGCAGTCCCGGTTCGGTTCAGCGCTCGTCCGACGGGCGTGTCAGCGCAGGAGTGCGGCGACCACTCCGGGCAGGTGCTCCGCGATGTCGAGCGCGGCGATCGGGCCGCCGGCGGAGGCGCTCCGTCCGGCCTCCGCGTGCAGGACGGCGGCCGCGGCGGCCACGGGGGCGAGGTCCTCCGCGGTCAGAGTCGCCCCGGCCGCCTCGGCGTCCGCGGCCCGACCGGCGAGGAGTGCGCCGAGCACGCCGCCGAGGACCGCAGCGACGAGGAGCGGCGCACCCTGATCGAGCAGCTGCACTCGGGAGTCCCGGTGGTGCTCGACGCGGGCGCGCTCGACCTGATCGA
>NZ_PSUC01000014.1:0-42705 GCF_002931635.1 Rathayibacter sp. AY2B7
GGCCGAGCGAGTCCAGCGACACGGCGCTCGCCTGGGTGCCGCCCGCGTTCCCCGCGGTGTTGCGCCACCTGGAGTCGCTGCGCAGGGCACCGGCGGCGGCGGAGGAGGCGAGGTCGGCGTGAGCACCACCGCCCCTCCGCGGGCCCTCGTCACCGGGCTGCTCGTGACCGAGCTCTCGGAAGGACCCGACGGGACCACCGTCTGGACCCGCCGCCTCGGAGAGCAGGCGCCGCTGCCGTTCTCGCCGGTGCCCGTCCGCCTCGCAGCGCCCGATCCCCGGATCGTGCCGGGAGGCGCCGACCCGTCGATCCGCCGCTACCGCACCACCGCCCGCGCCCTGCTGCCCGCGCTCCTCCACGAGCTGTCGGAGGAGGCGCTCGTCTCCGTCGGCCGCGAGTGGAAGGGCGCGCTGGACGCGCTCCACGGCGCCCGGCCCGCCGGGGAGCCGCTCCCTCCGCGTCCGCTGCAGCGCGCCCGCGGCTGGCTCGCCGGTGGCTGGGCGCCCGCCGCCGAGGAGCTCGGCGTCGGCGGTCTCCTCGAGCTCGCCGACTGGGCGGAGGCGGTCGTCGCCTCGCCGGCCGCGGTCGTGGTCCACGGCCACCCCGGCCTCGCCCACCTCGTCGTCGACGGGACCCGCGTCGCTCTGCTCACGGGCGAGGACGTCGGGCTCGCCGACCCGGTCTGGGACGCCGCCTGGGTGCTCGGGGAGCTCGCAGAGCTGCACGCCTTCCACCCCGCGCTCCGCCCGGCCCTCGACGCGCTCCGCCGGGGACTCTCGCTCGAGGAGGACCACGACGCCGAGCTGCTGCGGGTCGGCACCGCGTTCCGGCTGGCCCAGCACGCCGTCGACTGGCACCGCTCCGGGGGCGCCAGCAGCGATCAGGCGCGGCTGCTGCTGCGCCTGTCCGCCGCACAGCTGGGGGAGCGGGCGGAATGAGCGCCCGCGACGTCCCGACCCTGTCCGCCGCCCTGCCCTCCGGCGCCCGCGCGCTCGTCGTGCACCGGCCGGAGGTCCGCAACGACTCGGTCGCCCTCGCCGTGCCCGCCGGCATGCGCCACGAGCGCGACGGCGAGGAGGGGATGCTGCACCTGATCGAGCACCTCGTCTACCAGGACAGCGAGGGGGTCGCCGGTCTCGTCCGGCAGACCCGCGTCGCCGAGAGCGGCGGCGTCCTCGGCGGTCACACGCACCTCGACTACTCCGAGTTCTTCGAGACGGGTTCTCCCGGGTCGGCCGCCGTGATCGCGGAGCGGCTCGTCGAGCAGGTCTTCCGCCCCGCCTTCCGGCCGGAGCAGATCGCGGAGCAGATCCGCGCGGTCGCCTCTGAGCGGGCCGCGCGCTTCGCCCCCGCTCCGGGCGGCGTGCTGCCGTGGCCGCACCTGACCGCCCGCTACTGGGCCGACGCCCCGAACGCGCACGACGGCAGCGGCGACCTCGACCTCGAGGGCCGCGCGACCGAGCCCGTCCTGCGCGCGCTGCACCGGCGCCACTACCGCCCGGCCGGCTCCGTGCTGGTCGGCGTCACGGCCGACGACCCCGCCCGGCTCCTGGACCGCCTGGTCGCGGCCCTCGCGGAGGCGCCCGATCGCCCGGCAGGACCGGTCGCCGTCCCACCTGGGACGGCCCGCCCCGAGTACCGCGCCGAGCCCGCCGCCCGCCGGCTCGCCGCGACCGCCGCCGCGCCGTCGACCCGCGTCTCCGACGAGCTGCTCGGCGACCTGATCGCCGCCGAGGCGCTCGCTGCGCAGGCCGGACTCGACGCGAGCGCCGGACTCTTCGGCCCGGGCGACACCGTCGCCGACGACCTCTTCGTGCTGGTCGACGACACCGCCGTGCCCGTCGATCCGTGGCACCGCCTCCGCGCCCTCGCGGTGAGCGACGACTCCGCCCTCGAGCACGCCCGGCACCGCGCGGTGCTGCGTGCGGAGCGGCTGGTGCACGACGACGAGCGTCTGGCCCGCACCGTCGCCCGGGATGCCCTGCTGCGCGGTGCGCCCGGCTTCGCGGGCGAGCTCGTCGACTCCCTCGCCGCGCGGCCGCCGCGCCCGCTGCTCGCGGACGCCGCGGCCCGCCTGGCCGAGCAGCCCTTCGCCGCACTGGGCGTTCCCGCCGCCTCCACCCCTCCAGGAAGGAGGAGCCCATGACCGCCGCACCCCCGCTCGCCGTCGTCGACGAGCGCTCCCGCTTCGCCGTCGTCGCCCTCGGCTGGCGCGACCCGGCCGGGGACGACGGGCCCGACCGCGCTGCCCGCCTCCGCTCGGCCGTTCCCCCCGGAGCGGTCTCGCTCGCGTGGACGGCGACGGCCGGGGCGCAGAGCCTCACCGCGGTGCTCCCTCCGGAGGGCGCCGCGGCCTGGACCGCCCTGACGCTCGAGCGCGCCCAGGGAGCCGGGGATCCGGTGCTCGCCGTGGTCGGGCCCGAACGCGCCGTCCGCGAGACGTCCCGGCCCGTCTCCGTGCCCGCCGCGGCTCCGCTGCCGAGCGCTCTGCACCAGTCCCGCGAGCAGGGCTACGAGAGCACGATCGTCACCGGCGCGGACCCGTCCGGCGATGTCGGCCACGCCGCGACGTTCCTGGCGCTGTGCCGCCTCACCGCGGGGGCCGAGCCGCTCGTCCCCGCCGCACTGCGCTCCGCCGGCGGCGATGCGGCCGCCCAGGTCGCGCGGGGCCTGCGCTCGAGCCGCCCCTCCCTCACCTGGCAGGTCGTCTCCCCGGCCGGCCACGGCATCCCGACCCTCGAGACCGTGCTGCGCACCGTCCTCGACGGCCGCGCCGCGCACGGGGAGGGAGCACGCGCCGCGCACGCGTTCGCGCGGGCGAACCTCCTCCGCGCCTGGCGGTCGCCCGAGACGCTCGCGCGCACCCTGGTGGAGTACGAGGTGATGGGCTGGGGCGGCGCCCTGGTGCTCGATCCGGAGTCGGCGCTCGCCGCGGTCGACGAGAGTGCGCTCGAGCGGGCGGTCGCGGGGCTCGTGCGGCCCGTCGCCGACGTGGTCGGCTGGGGCTGAATCCGGCGGGCTCGATCAGCTCCGGCCGGGACGCGTCCCCAGGTCGACGAGCCCGTGCTCGATCGCCGAGACCAGGATCTGCACCCGGTCGCGCACGCCCAGCTTCTCCATCACCTTCACGAACCGCGCCTTCACGGTCGACTCGGTGACGAACAGCTCCTGCGCCATCTCGCGGTTGCTCATCCCGCGGGCGAGCAGGCGGATCACCTCGAGCTCCTTCTCGGTGAGCGCCTCGAGCAGATCGGGGTCCGGCACCGTCTCCGCCGGCACCGACTCCTCGAGCCCCTTCACCACGTGGCGCGTGACCTCGGCGGAGAGCACGGACTCGCCCGCGAGCACCGCGTGCACCGCCGCGATGATCTCCCGCGGCTTCGTGTCCTTGACCAGGTAGCCGGAGGCGCCCGCGCGGAGCAGGTCGACGACGTAGCGGTCCGTGGTGAACGTGCTGAGCCCGAGGATCGCGATGCCCGGGTGCTCGGCGTGGATCCGCTCGGTCGCGGCGACGCCGTTCATGACCGGCATCTGCATGTCCATCAGGATCAGGTCGGGCTGGAGCGTCGCCGCCTGCTGCACCGCGATCCTCCCGTCGGAGGCCTCGCCCACCACCTCGATCGCCGGGTCCTGCGAGAGGTAGTCGCGGAGGATCTCGCGGGTCATCGATTCGTCGTCCACCAGCAGCACGCGGGTCATCGCTCTCGTCCTTCGTCGGTCGCCCCCGCGACGAGCGCACCGGACGCCCGGCCCTCGAGAGGGATGGTCATGGTCGTGGTCCAGCGGCCGCCGCGGGCTCCCGCATCCAGCCGCCCGCCGAAGACGGCGCAGCGGGCCGACATCGCCTCGATCCCGAGGTGCGAGGAGACGATCGGAGCCGCGGAGGCGATCGCGTTGGAGGAGCTCAGCTGCACCTCGCCCCCCGACACCTCGAGCCGGAGCTGCACCTCACCGGCGGTGTCGCCGTGCTTGAGCACGTTCGTGCCCAGCTCCCGGACCGTGCGCCGCAGCACCTGGCGGAGGCTCGCGGGCACCTGCGCCACGGAGCCCGCCACGTCGAGGCGGACCCGGAAGCCCGCGCGCTCGATCGCGTCGGCGACGTTCCGCACGTCGTGGACGAAGCCGACGGCGGTGGTCGTGGCGCCCGAGACCTCCGGGGTCCCGAGCAGGTCGGAGTCGCCGCGGGCGGGAGCGCCTGCCTCGTCCTCGTCCTGGAGGAGCGTCACGAGGCTCCGCAGATCCTGCAGCGCCTGCTGCGCCGCGTCGCCGATGCTCTCGAGGATGCGCTCGGTCTTGGCCGGGTCCTCGACCGAGGTCGCGCGGCGGGCCTGCATGGCGATGATGGTGACCTCGTGCGCGACGATGTCGTGCAGCTCGTGCGCGAGCCGGGTCCGCTCCTCGTTGCGGATCCGCGCCTGCTCCTCCTGGATGCGGTCGGCCCGGCGCTCGCTCCGCTCGCTGCGGCCCCGGAAGGCGTTCAGGCCCAGCCCGGCGGTGCCGCCGAAGAGGACGAACGCGCCCAGGACGTAGACGGCCGTGCCCATGGCGCGGTCGACGAGCAGCACCGCGGGCAGGAGGACGAGGGTGCCGAGCACGAAGACGAGCCCCGCGCGCCAGGGGAGGAGGAAGGTGACGAAGCCGACCACCACGATGGTCGGGAAGATCAGCGCCGCGAGCAGCAGCGGCGGGGCGCCGAGCATCAGGACGACGGCGTAGACGAGGTAGAGCGAGACCGCCGCGGGGATCGCGCCGGCGAGCAGCGCCAGGAGCGGCAGGTAGGGGAGCGCCAGCTCGATCCAGCCGCGGACCGACGTGAGGTCGACGCTGCCGCCCATCAGGTCGATGACGACGAGGAGCGTGAAGGAGCCGAGGAGGAGGGACCGGGTGATCCAGCCGCCGGGCAGCGTCCGAACGTCGTTCGTCCACCGCGTCGTCCCCACCACGGGACCAGGGTACCGAAGCCTTCTCCGAGCCCCGTCGGCCTTCCGTACAAGGGCGGACTGGTCTTTCGTACAGGAGCGGTGCGACGGGGCGTCGCCATGCTGGTGGAGCGGTCGAGCCGATCGCACCCCTCGATCACAGGAGAACGACCATGGCCCCGATCCTCGCCGCCGCCGCACTCGCCCTCGGAGCCGTCCTCGCTCCCGCCGCTGCTCCTGCCGCCGCTCCCGTGCAGGCCGCCTCGTCCGCCGGCGTGCAGACGGTCGCCGCCTCCTACGAGCTGCCGAAGGTGCAGAAGCCGGGCGGCATGGAGTCGATCCAGGACCGCGGCGCCCTCTGCAACCTCTTCGGGATGTGCTGAGCGCAGCTCTCGGACCGGGTCAGCCGTTCAGCGGGTCGTTGCCCCAGTTCATCAAGGAGTAGCGCCACTTCGTCTCGGTGACATCGCCCGAGGGACGCTGCTTCGCGTGCCGGTGCACGTAGCCGACGACCTTCGTCATGTGGGCGTAGTCGTCGTCGCTCAGGTCGGCCTGCTTCGTGCCGAGCAGGTCGACGATGCGGCGCCCGCTCTCGTGGCCGACGGACTCGCCGCCGCCCTCCGGCTTCTGGCCGACCTCCTTCGACTCGTCGGTGCCGAGCCACTCCTCGAGCTCCTTCGCGGTCATGTTCACGGCGTCGTGGAACTCGTCGCGGGTCGTCCGCTTCTCGTCGTCGGTGGGCATCGCGGGGCTCCTCGGGTCGGTCGGTGACCTCCAGCGGAGCGTGTCGGAGGGGGAGAGGTCAAGCCCCGTGCGCGGTTCCAGGGCGCGCGTAGCGTCGGAGGAGTCCGCACCAGCCGACCACCGCCGGCGTCCGCCGTCGGCAGAGAAGAGGCCCACATGCCCTCCCGCAACACCCTCGTCCGCAGTCTCCACGACCTCGGAGCCGCCGCCTGGTTCGGCGGCTCGCTCATGGGCGCCGTCGGCCTGAACGGTGCCGCGTCCACCTCGTCCGACCCGGCGGAGCGCCTCCGCCTCTCCTCGAACGGCTGGGCCCGCTGGACCCCCGTGCAGCTCGCCGCGATCGCCGCCCACGGCGTCGGCGGCATCGGACTCGTCCTCGCCAACAAGACCCGCCTGGCCAACCAGCAGGAGAGCCGCACGAACACGGTCGTCAAGACCGTCGTGACCGGGCTCGCCGGCGCCGCCTCGGTGATCGCCGCGGTCGCCGGAGCGACGCAGGCCAAGCACGCCGACGAGGGCGCCCCCGGGGTGACCGAGGCGTCGGAGCAGAACTCGCAGGAGCTGACCACGGCCCTCCGCGTGCAGAAGGTCACCCAGTGGGCGATCCCCGTGCTGACCGCCGTCATCATCGTCCTCGGCGCCCAGCAGGGCGAGCAGCAGCGCCCCGTGAAGGGCCTCTTCGAGACCACGGCACGGATGTTCCGCAAGTAGTCCCCGCGCTCGCGCGCAGAACGTCGGCCGAGAGTGCCCGCCGTCCCCGAGGGTGGAGGGCGGCTGCTCTCGGCCGACGCTCTGCGTGCGGGGTCCGGCGGCCGTGTCCGCGGCTGCTGTGGGGTCGACGACCGGATCGCGGAGGCGGACGCGCCTGTGCTCGTCTGCTCGGCGACGTCCCGCCGGGAAGGGTGATGCGTCAGCTGATCCCGCCCTGGTCATCGGAGGATCAGGGCGCCGATCTCGCCGATCAGGGCGGCGGGGCCGGAACCGACTCCGGTCCTCCTCGGACGGGGGCGGCGAAGTCGTCGCACGACTGAGGGCCCGACCGCGGCCGGGGAGTGGAGTGGTATCGCCCGTACGCACGGAGGCGATCCGATTGACTCCGCTATCTCTACATAGGTAGCGTCGGCCCTGTGCAGCCACTCCCTCGCCTCACGTCCGCCACCGCGGACGTCCTCCGGACCCTCCTCGATGCCGACGGCCCGACCTGGGGCATGGTCGTGATCAAGGCCACCGGGCGACCGGCGGGCAGCGTCTACCCGATCCTGGAGCGGCTCGAGGGAGCGGGCTGGGTGGTCTCGGAGTGGGAGGCCGCGAGCGAGCGGAGCGGCCCGCGTCGCCGGCTCTACGAGCTGACCGCGGAGGGCGCCCCGGCAGCCCTGGCCGCCGTCGAGCGGATGCGGTCGACCGCGCGGACGGCGCCGCGAGCGGCGGAGGCGACCGCATGAGCGCGCTCCTGCGGCTCCTGTCGCTGCTGCTGCCCCCGCTCGCCCGCGAGCGCTACCTCGAGGAGTGGCGGGCCGACCTGGCCGGGGCCGCCGAGCTGGGACTGCCCCGGCGCGGCGTCGTCCTCGGAGCGCTCGCCCTGCTGGTGAGCGTCGACCGCGACCTGCCCGCGCACACCGGCGAGGCGCGGGGCACGCTCCCGCGCCGCCTCGCCCGCCGCGGACTCGCGCTCTTCGCCGCGGCCGCGCTGATGCTGAGCGGCATCGCGCTGACCGGCGGCGGGATCGTCCCCGAGCCGGGTGCTGCCTCCGACACCGCCCTGGCCGCCGTCGGCGCCGTGCAGACCGCGGTGCTCGTCGCCGCCGTCGCGGTCGCGGTCCTCGGCGCGATCCACCTCCTCGGCGCCGCGGCGTCGGCCCGCACGGTGCTCGCGCGGATCTCCCTGGTCGCGGCCGTCGTCGGCCCGGTGCTCACCGCGGCCGGCCTCCTCCTCCCCGGACCCCTCGCCCTCGTCGGCCTGCCCGTCTCCCTCGCCGGACTCGTCTGCGGGGCGATCGTCCTCGGCGGCTCGCGGACCATCGCCCTCGCACCGCGGACGGCGACCCGCGCTCAGCGCCTCCCCGTCGCCCTCGCGGGCCTCGCGCTCGTGGCGGGCGTCACGGTGGTGGGCGCGGTGGATCTGCTGGTCTGGAATCCGCAGGCGAAGGTCCCGGGCGTGGCCCTGGCTGAGATCTACGCGACCATGTCCGAGCGCGACGGCTTCGAGTTCGGCTCCCACGCGATCTGGGTCACCGGCTGGGCCGCGTTCTGGACGGCCGCCGCGATCGTCGTGACGGTCGGCGCCCTCGTCGGCCGGAGGTCGCCGCTCACTCCGCGGCGGATCGCGGTGCTCATGCTCGCCCTGGTCGCCGGCGCCGTCGCCTTCCGCTTCTTCGCCGGGTTCGGCTTCGGGATGTCGGTCGCCGACACCTTCGTGACCTCCGGCGGCGACGGCTCCCTGGTCTCGGCGATCCTGCCGCCGCTCGGACAGCTCGCGCTCGCCGGCGCCGCGATCGCGGTGGGCTGGGCGCCCCGGGTCGCCCGGCCGACGGCGGCCTCCGCGGCCTGACAGTGCTCGTGCCGGCGGAGACTTGCGCCCGGGCGGCTCGGGATGCACGAGAACGGGGCTGCCTGCCGACGTACTTCCCTTCGTGGTGAACACGGACGGCCCGTTCCGGCGCGGCTGAGCGCCCGCCGACCTACTCCAGCCGGCGCAGGAAGCGGGCCGGCTGGTCGAGGAAGCCGCGCCAGGTCCGCACCAGGTCGAGGTCGTCGTAGCGGCAGGGGCGCAGGCCCGTCTCGTCGAGCTCGTAGAGGTCGGCTCCGGGGAGGGCCGCGAGGATCGGCGAGTGCGTGGAGAGGACGACCTGCGAGCCGCCGGCGACCAGGTCGCGCAGCTGCCCGATCAGGGCGAGGCAGCCCGACACCGAGAGGGCCGACTCCGGCTCGTCGAGGAGCCACAGCCCGCTGATCCGGGAGCGGTTCGCCACGATGTCGAGGAACGACTCGCCGTGGCTCCGCTCGTGGTACCCGCCGTCGATCCCCACCTCCTCCAGGTAGCTGAAGAAGCCGTGCATCGTCTCGGCGCGGAGTAAGAAGCCGCGCTTGGACGCCCCGGCCCCGCGGACCAGCTGGAGGTGCTCGGCCAGGTCCGACTCCGAGGCGCGGGAGGAGTGCATCGCACCCGTGGATCCGCCCTCCGCGTTCAACCCGTAGGCGAGGGCGACCGCCTCGAGCAGCGTCGACTTGCCCGAGCCGTTCTCGCCGGTGATCACCGTCACCTGGCCGAGGTCCCAGCCCTCGGCCAGCACCTGCCGCACCGGCGCGAGCGTCGCGGGCCACCGCGCGAGGTCGGCGGGGTGCTCGGGTCGGGCCTGCACGCGGCGCACCGGGAGGGTCGAGAACACCCGGTCAGTCAAGCAGGTCGACGCTCCAGCCGGCCTCGGCCAGCGCGCGGGCCGTGTCGGCGCGGGGCGAGTAGGGGAGGTCGTCGGCGCCGACCACGCGGTAGTCGGTGTCGCCGGGGCCGACCCAGAGGACGGAGTCGGACGGGCCGGCCCGGTGCAGCGCGGCGCGGACGGCGTCGGCCGGCTCCGCGATCTCGAGCACCTCGCAGCGCTCGACGCGGCGGGCGCCGTCGACCAGGGCGCGGCGGATCCGCGCGGGGTCCTCGAAGCGCGGGTGGTGGTCGATGACGATCACCAGGTCGGCGCGCTCGGCAGCGGCCCGGCCCATGGGCGCGCGCTTGCTCGGGTCGCGGTCGCCGTCGGCGCCGAGGAGGACGAGCACACGGCCGGGCGTCACCTCGCGGAGGGCGTCGACGGTGCGCGCGACCGAGTCGGGCGTGTGCGAGAAGTCGAGGAACACCCGCGGCCCGTCGGCGCCGGACACGAGCAGCGTCCGCCCGGGCCCGGTGACGTCGATCCCGGAGACGACCGCATCGGCCACCCGGTCGCGCGCGTGGCCCGCCTGGATCAGCATCACCAGCGCGAGGGCCGCGTTCGAGGCCATGTGGCGTCCGAGGAGCGGGACGGAGGTGATCGTCGACCAGCCGTCGCGGGCGGTGAGTCGGAAGCGGGTGCGGTCGACCGCGGTCTCGAGCACGTCGATCCGCCAGTCGGCTCCGTCCCCGGCCGAGAGCGTGACGACCGGGACGGAGGCCTCGCGGGCGACCCGGCACCCCGCCTCGGTGTCGACGACCACGACGCCGCGGCGGCTCCGCTCGGGCGTGAACAGGCGCTGCTTGGTGCGGAGGTACTCGTCCAGGTCGCCGAAGTCGTCGAGGTGGTCGTGGCTGAGGTTGGTGAACCCGGCGACGTCGAGCACAATCCCCTCCATCCGGGAGCGCACGAGCGCCTGAGCGCTGACCTCGATCGCCGCCGCCTCGACGCCGTCCTCCGCCATCCGGGCGAGGAGCGCGTGCAGCTCGGAGGCCTCGGGCGTGGTGAGGCGGCTGGCGACCACGTGGTCGGCGCTGCGGCGCTCGGCGGTGGAGCTCAGCCCCGAGACGACGCCCAGCTGCCGGAGCATCGCGTCGAGGAGGTGCACGGTGCTGGTCTTGCCGTTGGTGCCGGTCACGCCGAGGAGCACCGGTCCGCTCCTCGTGCCGTACACCTGCGCGGCGACCGGGCCGAGCGCGGTGCGGGGGTCGTCGCTGAGGAGGACGGGCAGTCCGGAGGCGCGCGCCTCGTCGAGCCCGCCCGCGTCGGTGAGCGCGGCGACCGCTCCTGCCGCCGCCGCGTCGGCCGCGAACCGGGCCCCGTGGCTCCTCCTCCCGGGGAGCGCGGCGACGAGGGCGCCGGGGCCCGCCTCGGTGTGCGCGACGGTCACCGCGGTGATGCGGACGTCGGAGCCGTCGCCGTGGAGGCGGAGCCGATCGCTCGCGAGGTCGGTGAGTGCGACGCCGGCGGCGTGGTGCGGTTCGAGGAGCCGGAACACCGGCATGCGGGCCTCCTGCGGGGCGGGCGGGGCGGCGTCGCGGAGGGCCCGCGGGCGCCGCCGGGCGACCGGAGGGGAGGACCGAGAGGCCCAGGCCTCAGCCTGCGCGCCGCTCCCCCCGATCGGGGAGGCCCTTGCCACCGCCCGCGCGGGCCGCCAACCGCCTCCGCCTACTGCCGCGAGAACGCCTCCTGGTACAGCGCCGCGAGCTCGGGGGAGCTCTCGCCGCTGAGGCCGCAGGTCAGGATCGTGTCGCCGTCGGCCGCGACCAGGTAGTCGACCCCGGTCTCGAACACGATCGGGGCACCGTCCACCGCCGTCTCCCTGCCCTGGGTCACCGTGACGCCGTCGCCGACCTCGCCCGCGTAGCGCTCGAGCACGTGCAGGGTGACGGTGCTCCCGTCGATCGAGCGGACCTCGGCCCGGAACGCGAGCTGAGCGGGGGCCAGCGCGGCGGCCGTCACCGGCGAGCACGCGGCCATCGGCCCGCCCGTGCTCGGCAGGATCAGCGTCGAGGTGCTGCCCCCGCCCACGCCGAGCGCGAAGGGCAGCAGGAGGGAGGCGGCGGCCCCGGCGCTCAGCGCGCCGACTCCCACGATCAGCCAGGGGGAGCGGCGGCGGGAGTGCACCGTCCGCGTGCCCTCACCCGTCGCGGCGGCGATCTGCTCGGCGAGCTCGTCGCGGTCGAGCGCGGGGAGGCTCCGCGCGGGGTCGACCGTGCGGAGGAGGCGGCGGACGTCCTCGTCGTCGGTTCCGGTCATCGGAGTCCCCCTTCGGGCGCGTGCGGGTCGGTGGAGTCGTAGAGCTCGGCGAAGCGGCGCCGCGCGCGATGGAGGCGGATCGAGACGGCGTTCGCCGTGACTCCGAGGACCGCGGCGATCCCGCGGACGTCGAGCTCCTCCCACGCCCAGAGGCGCAGCAGCTCGGCGTCCTGCTCGCGCATCCGGGCGAGCACGAGGCGCACGGTCTCCGCCGCGCCCGACGCCTCGCCCTCGTCGATCTGCACCTGCGGCGGATCGACGACCGCGATCCGCTGGGCGAGCATGACCTGGCGGCGCTGCATCCGCCGGGCGTTCTGCAGCTGGAGCCGGGCGACGCCGATCGCCCACGGCACCGGGTCGTCCTCGGGGACGTCGGCGCTGCGGCGCCAGAGCACCGAGAGCGTCGCGGCGAGCACGTCGTCGGCGGTGGCGGAGTCGGTGCGCCGCCAGAGGTAGCGGCGGACGGGATCGGCGACCGCGGCGGCGACCGCGGCGAACCGGTCGGGACCCGCGAGGGGAGCTGGCATGTGCCTCATGCTCCCTCCTGTCCGGGATCGGCGCACATCTTTCACCGGCGCGCCGAGCGGGACTCCGCGCTCTCCCAGCACCGAGGGAGCGCGGGTCGGCGCTCAACGCCGCGAGGCGCCCACGAACTCCAGCCAGCCGGCCACGAACGGCTCGATGTCGTCCACCTCGTTCAACGCGAGAGCGTCCAGATCGACTCCGCGGCACTCGAGCGTGAGGACGTGCCCCCGCACCCAGGCGGCCGCGCGCACGGCCCCGGCTCCCTCCCACACCTCGAAGGGCTCCGGAGCCCCGTCGACGGGGATCTCCGCGATCCGCGTAGGAGCGGGCAGCGCCTCCGGCTGCACGAACGAGACGGGCGCCTCCTCCCGGCAGCAGAGCAGCGCGACGTCGTGCCGCGGATCGCCGAGGGTCGTGCGGATCTCGACGGAGGGCCCCGGCCCGCCCGGGACCGCGTCGTCGGCGAGGAACGAGAGCCCCCGCGGGCCGCCCGTCAGCGTCCACTCCGCCAGCAGCCGCGGACCGCTCCAGCCCGAGACCGCCCAGAGCGGGAGGTCGCCGAACGACCCGCGGATCCGCGCGACCCGCTCGGCGAGGTGCGCGGAGAACTCCTCCTCGCCGAGACGCCGCGCTCCGTCCATGGCCCGATCGTAGGTCGGGTGCCGCGGCACGGCCAGACCCCTCGCTACTGTGAACGTCGACCCCCGCCTCCCTTCCCCGCCGAGGAGCCCCATGCCCATCTGGACCCTGCACGGAGACGGCCGCACCGTCGAGCCCGGCGCCGTCGTCGCCCCCGGCGAGCGGCTCGCCTGGCCGGCCACGATCGCCATCGGAATCCAGCACGTCGTCGCCATGTTCGGAGCGACGTTCCTCGTGCCCGTGCTCACCGGGTTCCCGGTCGCCACGACCCTGCTCTTCTCCGGAGTCGGGACGCTGCTGTTCCTCCTGATCACGCGCAACCGGCTCCCCAGCTACCTCGGCTCGAGCTTCGCGTTCATCGCGCCCGTCACGGCCGCGACCGCCGTCGGAGGGACGGGGTCGGCGCTCGCCGGAGTCGTCGCCGTGGGCCTCCTCTTGGCCGCCGTCGGCGTCCTCGTGCAGGTCGTCGGCCTCGGCTGGATCGACAGGCTGATGCCGCCGGTCGTCGCCGGCGCGATCGTCGCCCTGATCGGGTTCAACCTGGCTCCGACCGCGTACCTCAGCTTCAAGCAGGCGCCGATCACCGGGACGATCACGCTCGCCGCGATCATCCTGTCGAGCGTGTTCCTCCGCGGCTTCCTCGGCCGCGTCTCGATCTTCCTCGGCGTGGTCATCGGCTACGTCGTCGCCCTGCTCCGGAACGAGATCGACTACTCCGCGGTCGGTGCGGCCGACTGGTTCGGGCTGCCGCCGTTCACCTTCCCCGACTTCGCCTCCGGATCCACGTGGTCGGGCATCGCGATGTTCCTGCCGGTCGTGCTCGTCCTCATCGCCGAGAACGTCGGACACGTCCGCGGCGTCGCGACGATGACCGACGCCTCCGCCAACGCCAGCACCGGCCGGGCTCTGATCGCGGACGGCGTGGCGACCACCCTCTCCGGCGCCTTCGGCGGCTCCGGCACCACGACCTACGGTGAGAACATCGGAGTGATGGCGGCCACCCGCGTGTACTCGACGGCCGCCTACTGGGTCGCCGGCGTCACCGCGATCCTGCTCAGCCTCTCGCCCAAGGTCGGCGCCGTCTTCAACTCGATCCCGGCCGGAGTCCTGGGCGGCGCCACCACCGCGCTCTACGGCCTGATCGGCGTGATCGGCATCAAGATCTGGATCGACAACCGCGTCGACTTCTCGCGCCCGGTCAACCAGTACACCGCCGCGGTCTCCCTCGTGATCGCGATCGCCGGCTTCTCGTTCTCCTCCGGCGGCTTCGAGCTCGGCGGCATCGTCCTCGGCGCCGGCGCCGCCCTCGTGATCTACCACCTGGGCAACGCCATCGCCCGCTGGCGCCGCACCGGCGCCGACGACGGCGGCCCCCTCCCCGCCATCGGCCAGCTCGGCGGCGACCCGCAGGACCGCTGACCGCGGCCAGCTCCGAGACACCGCTCCAGCGCCGAGGCACCGGCCACGACGCGGTGTCTCGGTGCTGAGGGCGGTGTCCGGGTGCGGCGAGTCGCTTCGACGGGCCGGCGTCCCTCGATCGCCCGGGTCGTAGGGTTCGAGGGTGCTCGAACCCCTCGTCCCCGTGCTCTCCTTCACCCGCTACGACATGAGCGCCGCAGGATCGGCGGCATCGCTGTTCCTCGACCGCACCACTCTCTGCGGGATCTACGTCCTGGAGTTCGAGAACGGCCAGCGGTACGTCGGTCAGACCACGAACATCGTGAGCCGGTACGCGACGCACAGACGCCACCACGGCGACGTCGTCGCCTTCCGCTTCGCTCCGTGTCGACGTGACGACCTCGACCGCGCGGAAGTGGCCGAGATCCGGAGGCAGGAGGCCGAGCACAGCCTGCGCAACCTCGCGCTCACCGGCTGGCCGGGAGGCGTCGACGACCTCGGTGTCACCCCGGAGGAGGGGCGGAGCGTCCTTCTGCCCTGGAACAGGGCCGACCGTCCGCGTGTGGGCGAGGAGGGCGAGGCGACGATGCCGGGCCGGTTCTGGGAGCTGGTCCGCCGCGAGGACTACCTCGACCTCTCCGCCGCCCTGGGCAGGTACATCGGCGAAACGGTCCCCGATCCGTTCGGAACACAGCAGATCCTGTGGACGGTGTCCGCTCTGCCGTCCACGAGGCGGACGAAGAAGCGGCGCCGCCTCCTCACTCTGAGCTGCGGAGTGCTGGAGACGGTCTTCGTTCAGGAGGACCTGGAGACCGGGGAGATCGTCATCGCTGTCAATGTCGATGCACCGACGTTCGCGGAGCGGCTGGGTCAGCAGGGAGTCAGTGAGCTCCCGCCCGCTTTCGGCATCGAGTACTCGACCAGCTACAAGAGCGCGGAGGTCAGCTCCTGGGAGTTCGAGTCGTGGGAGCAGTTCTGGGAGGCGCTCGACTTCGAGCCGTTCGTCGAGGCCGCATACAAGCTCAATACGACGCTGATGCGGCGAGGCGGCAGCCCCCTCCGCCGTCATCACAACCCGTTCTTCGCCAGCGACCTGCTGTCCTCCGCGGTCAGGTTCGATGCCGAGGGCGATCGACCGATGGAGGAGCCGGCCGGCTGAGCGGCGCTGCCGCTCCCGAGACGCCGCCGTGCCGTCCGGAAGCCGCCCTCCCGCGGACGTCCCGGCGCGCGCACCGCAGCACCGCCTCCGCCTACCACGTTCGAGGGAGTCCGCAACCCGGTGCGTTCCCAGGCGGCTCCCGCCTAACGTCGAGCGTGACGACCGCAGCAGCGGAACGCCGCACACCGAGTGAGACAGCAAGGAGCACCACCGTGCCGCAGATCATCGAGACCGTCGACGTCAACGTCCCCGTGTCCGTCGCCTACAACCAGTGGACCCAGTTCGAGGAGTTCCCGCGCTTCCTCGACGAGGTCGAGTCGATCCAGCAGGTCACCGACACCCTCACCGTCTGGAAGGTGAAGGTCGGTCCCGTCGAGCGCGAGTTCGAGGCGAACATCACCGAGCAGCACCCCGACGAGCGCGTCGCGTGGAACAGCACTGGCGGCGAGACCGACCACGCCGGCGTCGTCACCTTCCACAAGCTCTCCGACACCGAGACCCGCGTCACCGTGCAGCTCGACTGGGAGCCGAAGGGCTTCCTCGAGACGCTCGGCTCGCTCGTCGGCGCCGGCAGCCACGCCGTGAAGAAGGACCTGAACAACTTCAAGGAGTACATCGAGAAGCAGGGCACCCCCGACGGTGCCTGGCGCGGCGACGTCGAGGCCTGAGCCGTGACCGACGCAGCCACCTCGTCCGAGGGCGAGAAGAAGGCGAACGGTCTCGGCGACGACGAGACCATCCCGCACTCCGAGGACGGGCTGGCGGTGGGGGTCTCCGGAGACTCGCACTTCAACCCCGAGGAGGACGCTCCCGAGGAGCCCTCCGAGAGCTGACGCTCTCCTCCGGGGAGCCCGACCGCTCTCCTCCGCGAGATGCCACTTGTGCATACGACACGCCGCGAGGCGTGCGCACAGGTGGCATCTCGCGGTTGATGGCTCAGCGCCAGGCCCGGGTGTACTGCGGGGGCACCGGCAGGTCCGCGCCGAGCTCGTGCGCCATCCGCACCGGTGCGTTCGCATCGCGCAGCAGCTCGCGCGCGAGCAGCACGACGTCGGCGTCGCCGTTCGCGACCACGCCCTCCGCCTGCTCCGCCGTGGTGATGAGTCCCACGGCACCGACCAGCGCACCGGTCGCCTTCCGCAGGTCGCGCGCGAACGGCACCTGATAGAGCGGCGCCACCGGGATGCTGGCGTGCACGAGTCCGCCGGTCGACACGTCGAAGAGGTCCACGCCCTCGGCGCGCGCCCACTCCGAGACGGTGATCGTCTCCTCCAGCGTCCAGCCGCCCTCGGCCCAGTCGGTCGCGGAGAAGCGGACGAGCAGCACGAGCTCCCCGATCTCGGCGCGGACCGCGCGGACGACCTCGAGCAGCAGGCGCGCCCGGTTCTGGAGCGAGCCGCCGTAGGAGTCCTCGCGGGTGTTCGAGAGCGGCGACAGGAACTGGTGGAGCAGGTACCCGTGCGCGGCGTGCAGCTCGATCACATCGAAGCCGGCGTCCGCGGCGCGGCGGGCGGAGGCGCGGAACGCCTCGACGAGGCCGGGCAGCTCCTCCGCCGCCAGTTCGCGCGGCTCCGCGTAGCCCTCGAACGCGACGGCCGAGGGAGCGGCGGTCGGCCAGCCGCCGTCCTCCAGCGGCACGGATCCGCGTCCGCTCCACTCGCGGTAGGTCGACGCCTTCCGGCCCGCGTGGGCGAGCTGCACGCCCGCGAGCGCGCCCTGCCCGTGCACGAAATCGACGATCGGAGCCCAGGCGTCGCGCTGCTCGTCGTTCCACAGCCCGGTGTCCCAGGGGCTGATCCGCCCCTCGGGGACGACGGCGGTGGCCTCCGCGATGACGACGCCCGATCCGCCGCGCGCGAGCCCGCCGAGGTGCACGAGGTGCCACGAGGTGGGCACGCCGTCCTGCGCCTCCACCGAGTACTGGCACATCGGCGCCGCCCAGAGGCGGTTGCGCGCGGTCCTCGAGCGGAGCGTCAGCGGCTGGAACAAGGCGGTGTCGGACATGTCTCTCCTGTCGTGCTTCTCCGCGGAACGCCGCTTCGGTACGCGATACGCCGATGAGGGCGCACGCCGACGGCTTCTCGCGGAGGGGGTCATGTGCTCCAACCGGGAGGAGAGCCCGGCTATGCCCGGATCAGCGCGGCCAGGTCGCCCCGGGCGCGTCCTGCCAGACGGTGCTCGGCGGAGCGAGCGACTCCAGCTCCTCGAACAGCGCGTCGGGGATCTCGAGCGCGTCGTCGGCCACGAAGGAGTCGTAGTGCTCGGCGGACGTGGCGCCGACGACCGTCGTCGTCACGCGGGGGTCGCGCGTCGAGAACTGCAGCGCGGCGGCGGCGAGCGGCACGCCCGCCCGGTCGCAGGCCGCTCCCATCGCCGCGACGGCGTCGACGATCTCGCGCGGCGCCGGCTGGTAGGCGTAGGAGGCGACCGGCTCCGGCCAGCGTGCGAGGGCGCCTCCGCCGTAGACCGCCGCGTTGACCACGATCACGCCGCGGTCGACGGACGCGTCGATCAGCTCCTCGGAGGAGCGGTCGACCAGCGTGAAGCGGTTGTGGGTGATCACGGCGTCGAACAGGCCGGTGTCGACGTAGTGGCGCAGCATCGGCGCGGGTCCGCCGGAGATCCCGATCGAGAGGGCGACGCCCGCCTCCTTCATCGCGACGAGCGCGCGGACCGGGCCGTCCTCGGCGAAGGCCTCGTCGTACGAGATGCGCTCCGGGTCGTGCAGGTAGAGGAGGGGGAGGACGTCCATCCCGAGGCGCTCGCGGCTCTCGTCGAGGCTGCGGCGCATCCGCTCGGCCGAGTAGCTGCCGGTGCTCGGGTCGCGGTCGAGCTTGGTGACCACGGTGATCCCCTCGGGGACGCCGCCGCGGGCCTGCAGGGCCTCGCCTATCAGGCGCTCGCTGTGGCCGCCGGCGTACTCGTTGGACGTGTCGACGACGGAGACGGCGCGGGTGGCGGCGTCGGAGTCGAGGACGCGCTCGAGGGCCGGCACCCGGTCGAGGTCGGCGACGCGCTCGGGGCGCCAGGAGGTGCCGAGGGTCAGCCGGGTGACGGTGGCGCCGGACGGGCCGAAGGGTCGGAGGCGGGAGGACTGCGGAGTCATCCGCTCAGCCTGGCAGCGCCGGGGCCCTCCCGCATCCCGCGGAGGATGAACGGTCAGTGGACGAGAGTGCTCAGCCCGACCACGCCGAAGCCCAGGAGCGTCGTCGCGAGCGTCCCGGCGGAGAGGTGGGCGATCCGGAGGACGGTGTCGGAGCGGAGCGGCGCGGCCGCCTCCGAGGTCGACGAGGTGTCCTGCTCGACGGGATCCATCCGCGGGGCCTTCCGCGGGGCTCGACGACCGGCGGCGGACCGGCCCGAGGCCGCCGTGACGGCCGGACGAGGGCCGGTGGTTCGGCCTAGGCTCGGCGCGTGACCGTCGATACCGCCGCCGACTCCTCCGGCCGCTCCGCCGTGCTCGACGCTCTCGCCACTCCGGCGCTGGTGCTCGACGAGGCGGTGCTCGACCGCGACATCGCCGCCGTCGCCGCGGCTGCCCGCGAGCGGGGCCTGGCGCTCCGCCCCCACGCGAAGACGCACAAGTCGCTCGAGATCGCCCGCCGCCAGCTCGCCGCGGGGGCCGTCGGCCTCACCATCGCGACCGTCTCGGAGGCCGAGGTCTTCGCCGCGGGAGGGATCGGCGACCTCTTCATCGCCTACCCGCTCTGGCTCGACGCCGAGCGCGCCGGGCGGCTCGGCCACGTCCTCGCGAGCGCCCGCGTGCGGGTCGGCGTCGACTCGGCGGAGTCGGCCGAGCGCCTGGCCGCGGCCCTGCCCGAGCGCGAGAGGCTCGAGGTCGTCGTCGAGATCGACTCCGGCCACCACCGCAGCGGCGTGCTCCCCACCGAGGCCGGCCCGATCGCCGCGGCCGCCGTCTCCGCCGGGCTCGACGTCGCCGGCGTCTTCACCTTCCCCGGCCACAGCTACGCGGCCGGCAACGGAGCGGCGGCCGCCCGCGACGAGGCGCGCGCGCTCGCCGAGGCGGTCGCGTCGCTCGCGGCGTCCGGAGTCGAGGCCCGCGTGGTCAGCGGAGGCTCGACCCCCTCGGCGGCGTTCGCCGACTCCTCGGTGCTCACGGAGCTGCGCCCCGGAGTCTCGGCCCTCGGCGACGCCCAGCAGTGGGAGATCGGCACGATGGCCCCCGAGGACATCGCCGTCACCGTCCTCGCCACGATCGTGTCCCGCCGCGCCGACCACCTGATCGCCGACGCGGGCAGCAAGGTGCTCTCCTCCGACCGCGGCGCGGCCTCGAGCGGCTTCGGCCGCCTCCCGGAGCACCCGGAGGCGCGCATCCCAGTGCTCTCGGAGCACCATGCGACGATCACCGGAGTCGACCTCCCGGTGGGGACGCGCGTGCGGATCGCGCCGAACCACGTCTGCGTCGCGGTGAACCTGGCCGACGAGTACCGCGTCCTCCTCCGCGACGGCGGCGGCGCCGTCTGGCCCGTCGACGCCCGCGGGCGGAACAGCTAGGCGATCGGCGAGCGCGGGATCCGCAGGCCGAGCAGCGCGCTCGCCGCCAGCAGCACGAAGGCGGAGGCGAAGGCCGCGGTCGGCGACGCGGCGTCGGCGAGGGCGCCCGCGAGCAGCGGCCCGATCACGCCGCCCAGGTCGGACGCGGCCTGGAACACCGAGACCGGCTTGCCGCCGCGCTCGCCCGCGGCGTCACCGACCAGCGCACCCGGGGCCGTGCCCATGAAGGCGGCCGCCGCTCCGTAGACGCAGAGCAGCACGACGAGCAGCCACAGCTCCGAGACGAACGGCATCGCCAGCATCGCCACCGCCGCGACGGAGAACCCGCCGATCAGCGCTGGGCGCCGGCCGACCGTGTCGACGAAGCGGCCGGCGGGCGCGAGCGCGATCGTCTGCACCACCGCGGCGATCGCGAACGCGATGCCGGTCCAGGCGGGCTGCCCGCCGAGCCCCTCGACGACGAGCACGGGGACGAGCGTCGCGCGGACTCCCATCGCCGACCAGCCGAGGGCGAAGTTCGCCAGCACCGCGCTCTGGTACCGGCCGTCGCGGGCCACCTCGCGCAGCGGCTTCGTCCGAGCCGCGGCGGACGGCGCCGCGTCGCGCTCGGGCCTCTGCAGCAGGATCAGCCCGACGAGCCCCGCGATCGCGAGCGTGCCGGCGTAGAAGAAGAAGGGGGCCGTGAGCGAGATCGCCGTGAGCACGCCGCCCACCGCGGGGCCCGCCATGCCGCCGAGGAGGAAGCCGCCCTGGTAGAAGCCGATCGAGCGGCCGCGCCGCTCCGGGCTCGCGGTGCGCAGGAGGAGCGTCATCGCGGCGACGGAGAACATCGCGGAGCCGATGCCGCCGACTCCGCGCAGCAGGAGGAGGTGCGGGTAGTCGGAGGCGAAGCCGACCAGCGCCGAGGAGAGCGCGACGATGCCGATGCCGACGGCGAGCACGACCCGCTCGCCGAACCGGTCGACCAGCGGCCCCACGAACGGATTCGCGACCAGCCGCATCAGCGCGAACGCCGAGACGACCGCGCCGACCGCCGTGTAGTCGACGCCGAAGCTGCGCACGTAGGTCGGCAGCACCGGCACGACGACGCCGAACCCCAGCATCACGAAGAAGGCGACGACCCCCAGCACGAGCACGTCCCGCGGCAGTCGCTCGCTGTCTCGGGAACGCCACGGGAATCGCACCTGTCGACGCTACCCCTTCTCGAGGGCCCGGCCCGCGCCTCGATGTGTCGAGTTCGCGCCGACCGTCCGACACCCTCTCCTCGATGGACACGTTCCCAGGATCCGGCGGATCTGCCGGCGAATGAGGAGACGTCATGAAGAGTTCTCTGTGGTTCGGGTCCGGTCTCGCTGTCGTCGCGCTGGCGCTGACGTCGGTTCTCGGGGCGCAGGTGGCCTCGGCCGCTCCGATTCAGCCGAACAAGAACTGCGAGGACGAGTTTCAAGGGGGGTGCGTGAAGTGGTACACCGGCGTCTCGACCTGCGATCACATCTTCGAGACCAGTGCCCCGGAATATCGCAAGAAGGCCTGCGCGGTCCGGGTCACGACGGGGACGATGCACATCGAGCGATGAACGATGGTGGACCGCACGACCGCCTCATCGGCGGTACTCGTATCCGTGCTGCTCCTCGTGGGCTGCACCGAGCCGGGAGGCGATCAGGAGGCCGCTCCCTGTGTCCCGCTCGAGCCCACGTTGAACGACTACGCGCCGGAACTCGATCCCGTTCTGCGTCCACCGTTTCGCGAAGCCCTCGAGGGCTTCGACGAGAGCTCCTCGAACTCGATCGCGTCCGACGCTGCTCGTCTCGCCACGAGCAATCTGCTCTCCGCGATCTCCGGGGATCGACGAGCGAGCGAGTACTTCTGGAACGCCATGGACCTGATCGGCCGTGAGTGCGCCGAGGCGGGAGTCCCGCTGTCGTTCGACCACCACGGCGAGCAGCTGACGACGGGGAGCAGCTGACGACGGGGAGCAGCGCCGACCTTGGGCGCCCGCCCTGGGCTCTCGATCCGCCGCCTCAGCCGGAGAGCGGCACGATCGAGCCGACGATCCCGGAGTAGCTCACGTAGTAGAGGACGCCGTCGCGGTGGAGGACGCCGCGGCCGGGGTAGCTCTCGTCCGGTCCGTCGGGCCCGTCGAGGAAGCCCGGAGCCGCGGTGTCGTCGGCGGTGAACCCGTCCGCGAGGAGCGCGGCGCTCCGGTCAGGCCACTCCGCGTCCGGGACCGCCAGCTGCCCGACCACGACCGACACGTCGCCCTGGCCGCTCCACCGGCAGAGCACCCCGTCCTCGGCGATCTCCTGCACGACGGGGTAGTCGACGTCGTAGACCGTCGTCTCGGGCGAGAGGGCGAGACCGTCCTCGGCGAGCGACGCCTCCTCCTCGGCGGTGAGCAGGTCCTCGCAGGGGAGCAGGGCGGTGGCCGGGGTCGCGGTGGGCAGAGGAGTCGCGCTGCCGGCGCTCGCGGTCGGCACGGCACTGCTCGGCGTCGGAGCGCTCGAGACCAGCGGTGGAGCGGTCGTCGGGGCCGTCCCCTCGTCGGCGCTTCCCGTGCAGCCGCTCAGCGCGAGCAGCCCCGCCCCGCAGGCGAGCAGCGCACCGGCGCCCCTCGCGGTCGTCGTCCGGATCATCGCGAGCCCCCTCGTCCGCGGCGGCCGCGTCGCCGCCCCCTCGATCCTCTCCTCCGCCCTCGCCGGCTGTCCACCGCCCCCGGCCGGCGCAGAGGCGACTACCGCTTCGGCCCCGCGCCGATCGCCCAGACCCGCGGCGGCACGGTGCCGTTGACCGCGTGGTCGCCGACGATCCGCGCCTTGAACACCCACGGATTGTGGCTCGCTGCCGTGCGCGCATTGCGCCAGTGCCGGTCGAGGTTCTTGCGGGTGCTCACCCCGGAGGCGCCCAGCGCGTCGAAGAGATCGGAGGTCGCCCGGGTGGCCAGCTGCGTCAGGACGATCTGGGCCTGCGCCGTCTCGAGCTCGGCGAGGTCGTTCTGCCGCTCGTCGTCGAGCGGGTCGCCGTCGAGGGCCGCGTCGTGCGCCCGCTGCAGCGCGACCGCCGCGCGCTCCACGATCGCCGCTCCCGCATAGGCGGCGGCCGAGACCTGTCCCACCACCTGCAGGATCTGCGGATCCGCCGCGAACGACTCGGCGTTCCCGTGCGAGAAGATCCGGGTCCGCGCCCGCACCTCGGCCGCGATCTCGCGCTCGGCCCCCGCGATCGAGCCCGCCAGCACAGCCAGCAGCACCGCCTGGTAGAACGCGGTCTGGTAGCGGAACCGGGTCTCGAAGTCGATCACGTCCTCGGCCGCGACCACCGCCTCCGTGAAGGTGCTCGTTCCCGAGCCGGTGGTGCGCTGGCCGAAGCCGTCCCAGTCGTCGGCGTGCTCGACGCCCGCCTGGCGAGCGTCGACGATCGCGATCACCTTCTGCCCGGTGTCGGTGCGCTGGGCGAAGGTGTCGATCCAGTCCGCGAAGACGCTGCCGGTGGAGTAGTACTTCGTGCCGGTCACCGTGAACCGCGTCGGGTCGCCGTCGACCGGAGCGACCTTCGTCTGCACATCGCCGATCGCGACCGTGCCGACCTCGGTCCAGGCGTTGCCGCCGAGCTCGCCGTCGGCGAAGCGCCGGAGCCAGCGCTCGCGGGTCCCGTCGGTCGCGAGCAGCCGGTCCTCGACCAGGGCGAAGTGGCCGCGGAGCGCCTGGGGCAGGTTGGAGTCGGCGGCGGCCAGCTCCGTCAGCAGACGGAACAGCTGAGGGAGGCTCGCGCCGGCCCCGCCGGACTCCAGCGGCACGCGCACCGCGCCGAACCCGGCGTCCGCCAGCGCTCGGATCTGCGCGACCGGCAGCTCGCGCGCGCTCTCCCGCGCCGCCGCCCCCGCCGCGATCTCGGCGAACAGCGGCCGGAACCGCCCCGCCAGCTCCTCGTAGTCCACCTCGGGCACGGCCCGCACGTCGGTCGCGGTCATCGTCGGCTCCTGTTCCGCTGCGCCCACCCCGGGCGGCTCGTGCTCGACGGTAGGGGAGGAGCCCGGTCCGCGGTCCGCCCGTGACGCCCGGTGTCCCTCCGTGACCTCCGGTGTCCCTCCGTGACGCCCGGATCGGGGAATGCCTCGCCCCCGGGGCTGTTGGCCCAGGGGATGTCCTCCACCACTCCCGTCCCCCCGTCCGACCCCCGCAGCGCCCTCGTCGTCGGTGCGACCGGCATCGGCGGCTCCGCCCTCGTCGACCTGCTCACCGAGCAGGGCTGGCCGGTGACCGCCCTCTCGCGCCGCCCGATCGACGCGCGCCCCGGCGTCACTCCGCTCGCCGCCGACCTGCGCTCCGCCGAGGACCTGGCCCGCGTGCTCGCCGACCAGCGCCCCACGCACGTCTTCTTCACCGCCTGGTCGCGCCAGGCGACGGAGGAGGAGAACATCGCGGTCAACGGCGGCATGGTCCGCGACCTCCTCGCCGCGCTCGCGCACGCTCCCGTCGAGCACGTCGCGCTGGTGACCGGCCTCAAGCACTACCTCGGACCGTTCGAGGCGTACGGGCAGGGCGCGATGCCCGACACCCCGTTCCACGAGGAGGAGGAGCGCCTCGACGCCCCGAACTTCTACTACGCGCAGGAGGACGAGCTCTTCGCCGCGGCCGGGCGCGCCGGGTTCACCTGGTCGGTCCACCGCTCGCACACGGTCATCGGGCACGCCGTCGGCAACGCGATGAACATGGGGCTGACCCTCGCGGTCGCGGCGTCGATCCACCGTGCCGAGGGCACCCCGTTCGTGTTCCCCGGCTCGCTCACGCAGTGGAACGGACTCACCGACATGACCGACGCGACGATCCTCGCCGAGCAGATGCTCTGGGCGTCGACGTCGGAGGCGGGCCGCGACCAGGCCTTCAACGTGGTCAACGGCGACGTCTTCCGCTGGCGCTGGATGTGGACCCGGATCGCTGAGCACTTCGGCGTCGAGCCGGTCGGCCCGGGGGAGGAGCCGCAGCCGCTCGAGCAGCAGATGGCCGATGCCGAGCCCGTCTGGCGGCGCCTCGTCGACGAGCACGGGCTGATCGAGCCCGACCTCTCCCGCGTCGCCTCCTGGTGGCACACCGACGCCGACCTCGGCCGGAACCTCGAGGTCGTCACCGACATCGGCAAGTCCCGCCTCGCCGGCTTCACGGCGTTCCACCGGACGGTCGACTCGTTCACGGCGCTCTTCGACCGCTACCGCGCGGAGCGCCTGATCCCCTAGCCCGTCGGCCCTCATCCGTCGCCGCTCCGTCGTCCGCCGGACACCCCGTCGACACCCCTCGTCTCCCCGCCGTGCCTAGCGTCACGGCATGGCGGCGAGCGGATGATCGAGCGGGTGGACCCGTTCCTGGGCACGGAGGCGACCGCGCTCCCGGAGCCGACCGGGCTCGCAGCGACGTGGTGGTCGCCGAAGCCGCAGATCGGGAACACGCACCCCGGAGCCACCTACCCCCTCGGCATGGTGTCCGCGTGCTCCTACTCCGGCGCCTATCCGACGGGCTACGGCCGCTACGACCTCGCGCTCGAGGGGGTCCCGCCGACGCTCCACGACGGCCTCGAGGCGAGCGGATTCACCCACTTCCAGCAGTCGGGCACCGGCGCGATCCGCAAGTACTACAACTACCTGCGGGTCACGCCGATGCTCGAGCCGCTCGACGAGCTCGGGCGCAGCTGGGCCCTCGAGGACGAGGTGGCGGAGCCCGGCTACTACGCGGCCACCCTCTCCTCCGGCGTGCGGGCCGAGCTCACCGTCGGGCCCGCCTCCGTAGTGCACCGCTACACCTTCCCCGAGCACCGCAGCGCACGCGTGGTGGTCGACCTCAGCCTCGGGGGTCTGGCGATCCCGAGTGGAGCGACGGTGCCGCTGCGCGCGCAGCTGCACTCGATCTCGCCCGGAGTCGCGGCCGGCGAGGTCGTGATGGAGGGGGCGCCGCTCGCGGTGCACCTGGAGTGCGACGCCCTGCAGTGGCGGCAGATGCTCTGGTACGACCGCCGGCTGATGCCCGGCGGGACCCGGCTCGACTTCGACCACATCCGTCCCACCACGCTGCGCCCCTTCGGGCTGATGTGGGCGGGACCCAGCACGGCCGGGCAGACCGTCGAGCTCCGGATGGGCTTCTCGCTGCGGGGCACCGACCGCGCCCGCGAGAACCTGCATCGCGACGTCTCTCCTGCGGGGACCGGGTTCGACCAGCGCCGCGATCGCACCCGCAAGACGTGGCGGAAGCGCCTGCGCACGATCGCCGTCGACACCCCGTCCGCCGAGCGCGAGACGGTCTTCTCGACCGCGCTCTACCACTCGCTGATCAAGCCGTGCCTCGCTCCCTCCGAGAGCCCGTTCTGGCCGACGGACGGACCCTTCGTCTTCGACATCAGCACGATGTGGGACATCTACCGCACTCAGCTCCCGCTGCTCACGATGCTGCTGCCCGAGCGGGCGGTCGAGATCGCGGCTGCGCTCCTCACCATCTGCGAGGAGGAGGGCAACTTCCCGATCGGCTACCGGATGGCCAAGGGCAGCGACCGGTTCTCGCGCCAGGGCAGTGCCCTCGCGCACACCTTCCTCGCCGACCTCTGCCGGCTGGGGCTGCCGGGCATCGACTGGGACGCCGCTCTCGTGCACATGAGCGAGGACCTCAAGCGGATGTACGGCGAGGAGTTCCTCGCCGCAGGGGAGGCTCACCCGATCAGCCACACGCTCGACCTGGCGCACGGCTACTGGTGCACAGCGGTCGTGGCCCGCCACGTCGGCGATCTCGAGCTCGCCGAGCAGCTCGAGGAGCGCGCCGCGCAGTGGGTGAACGCGTTCGACCTCCGCTCCGGCCTGCTCAAGGACTCGACGTACTACGAGGGCACCCGCCACAACTACTCCTTCCGCCTGCTGCACGACATGGCCGGGCGCATCGCCCTCAGCGGAGGGGACGAGGGCTTCATCGCCCAGCTGGACGAGTTCTTCGGCTACGGAGCCGAGCCGGTCGTCCAGCCCGGGTTGCGCCCCGAGCGGAGCGAGATGCTCGCGGGAGCCGAGCTCGGACGCTTCGAGGGGCTCAACAACGAGCCCGACATGGACTCGCCGTGGGCGTACCACTACGCGGGACGGCCCGACCGGACCGCCGAGATCGTGCACGGCGTGCTGCACCAGCGGTTCGGAGCGGGCCGGGGCGGCCTGCCGGGGAACGACGACTCCGGCGGCCTCAGCTCCTGGTGCGTGTGGGCGAGCCTCGGGCTGTTCCCCGTCGCCGGGCAGGGCCTGGTGCTGGTCAACGCGCCGAGCTTCGCGCGCGCGTCGGTGGCGATCGGAGGGGCCGACCTCGAGATCCGGACCACCGGCTTCGTCGAGCCCGAGCCGGGTGGTCCGGTCCAGTACGTGCAGTCGGCCGAGTTCGACGGCGCGCCCCTCCTGACGAGCGTCCTGACCGCGGCCGCCCTCCATCGCGGCGGTGAGCTGCTCCTGCACCTCGGTCCGGAGCCCTCCGACTGGGGGACCCTGCCGGAGCACCGGCCGCCCTCGTGGCCGTCTCGCCGGCACTGAGCCCCGCTCGCCGTCACCCCCGCCACCACCGACCCCGCGCGTTCGGCCTCCGCCGCCGCACCCGACCGACGACCCCTGAAGGAGACCCATGGACCAGAGCACGCACGCGAACACCGTGCAGAACAGACTCGTCATCGTCGTCCGCGCCGATCCGGTGATCTGCGGGCACTCCGTCGAAGCGCGCAATCTCGCCGAGACCGCCCGGGAGCGCGGATTCGACGAGGTCCGGATCGTCACCTGGCCGATCGACCGGCTCGAGGCCGCGGGCCTCCCGCTCAAGCCGCTCGACGCCGTGCTGCCCTACAGCGACGGCATCGTCGTGGAGCGGCCGGGACCCGTGGGCGACTACAAGGTCCCGGACGGCCGCTGGCTGGCCGGGATGACCGGACGCCTGATCGAGCTGTTCACCGACGGCGTCCCGACCGTCTGCCTCTCGCTCTACCTGAGCCCGCACACGCTCGTCGTGGCCGACGCCCTCCGCGCCGCCTGGAGCACCGGACTCCCCGTCGAGGTCACCACGATCGCCGAGGCCGTCGGCTCCGACGTCACCAACGTGGTCCGCCGGGCGGTGGAGGAGGGCCGGCTGGGCGCCGCCGCCCACATCCTCTCCTCTTACCTCTCGCAGGACCACTGCGTCGCGGTGTCGGAGTACACGCGCGACCTGATCATCGAGGAGGCGGAGCGCGTCGACGCCGCGCACGGGACGCGCTTCGCTCCGCAGTGCCGGGAGCGCATCGCCGTGTCCTACCCGGCGATCGACGCGGACGCCTACCTCGACCTCGACCCCGGCGTCGTCGAGGAGGTCGTGCGGGCCCGCGGGCTCCGGACCGACGGCTACGTCCTCTTCCTCTCGCGCCTGACCGAGGCGAAGGGCGTGGAGGACCTCATCACCGGCTACGAGCGCAGTGCCGTCCACGAGCGCCACGAGCTCGTCATCGCGGGTCGCGGTCCGCAGGAGGCGGAGCTGCGCCGGATCGCGGCGGCGTCGCCGCTGGCGCACCGCATCCGCTTCCTCGACGACGTCGGCGACGCGGAGAAGCCCTTCCTGATGGCGGGCTGCGCGGCGTTCGTGCTCCCGAGCAAGCCGCGGCCCGAGTTCGTCGAGACCTTCGGCATCGCGCTGGCCGAGAAGATGCTCGCCGGGGGCGGGCCGATCATCACCACGCTGACCGGCGGCATCGGCGAGGCGATCGGCGAGCACGCCTTCGTGACCCCGGTCGACAGCCCGGACACGATCGCCGCGCTCCTCGACCACGCCGTCCTCGAGCTCAGCGCCGACGATCGCGCACGCCGAGCGGCGGCAGCCCGGGAGTACGCCCTGCAGTTCGATCGACGGGTCGTGTTCGACCGCCTCTTCGCCCGCCTGGCACGGCCCGCCGTGGCGACGGCGGCGCTCTAGCGGCGGGAGTCCGGAGAGGCCGTCGCTGCGGCGCCCCTTGCGATGAGCACGTCCGGCGAGAGCTGGTGGCGCACGAAGCGGAGGGTGAAGCTGCGGCGGTCTCCTCCGGAGACCCGCTCGGCGAGGACGCGGATGCCGAGGACGGCGACGACGCGCCACTGCTCGGTCTCGTGGGCGACGACGGCGCAGAAGAGGTCGCCCGGGCGCACCTCGTCGACGGTGGTGGTGAGGCTGTTCGTTCCGTGGATCATCTGGCCGCTCCTGGTTCCGGCGGACCTCGCGGACGGCGCTTCGGGTGCGCCGCGCAGCCGTCCGCCGGTCGCTCGAGAGGGGGGCCCGAGCGGCCGGCGGCCGGTCATGCGTGCGACAGCAGGGACGAGCCCGCCGGAACGACCCCGTGCCGCAGGAGCAGTGTAGGACTGCGACCCTGACCGTGGCGCGGAATGTCAACCACTTGCGAGCGCGCTCCCGGGGTTCTCAGGCCCGCAGACGACGGAACCCGCCTCCCGGGCGGGAAGGCGGGTCGTGTCGGTGTGCGGCGGTGGAGCCTGATCGGGAGCGGCTCCGGCGCGGAGGGTCAGGCGGCGGGCTCGGCGCGGCGCAGCGGGACGGCGGCGTTGCTCGTCGGCTCGGGCACGATGCGGAGGCCGGCGCCGCTGTTGGCGCGCTCCATGAGGGCCTCGACCCACTCCGGGTTGATCGTGGGCTGGCGGCTGCCCTTGAACTCGAACTGGATCGGGATGGTCGGGTGCATCCACACGCCGCGGCGGCCGGTGCCGGCCTGGGGGCTCGCGTCGAGGGTGAGCAGGAAGCGCTCGTCGCGGCGGAACTTGTTGATGATGACGATCTGGAGGTGGGCGAGGGCGCGGTCCTCGACCTCGATGGCGGCGGGGGGAGTGCCGTACAGGATGTTGCCCATGGTGTGCTCCGATCTGACGTGCGAGTGGCTGACATCCGTCACTCTATATCGCTAGAAAGACTTCCTACTAGTTGAGCTAGCTACTTACGTCACGGAGTGCGTTTTCTGTCCATCGCCGCCGGACCAGTCGATTCTCCGATGGATCCGGGGCGCGGCAGAAGGCCCTCGGAGTGAACTCCCGGGGACGAGCGGTCGCGGCGGTGGGGACGCCGGTCAGGCGCGGCGCTGCTCCAGCACGCCGTCGGCGTACTCGCCGATCGGCTCGCCCGCGAGCTCCTGGGCCGCGTCGACGGCCTCGTAGTCGGCCGGGCGCTCGACGATGTCGCGCATCGTCTGCAGGAAGCGGATGACGGTCCCGGCCTCGGAGGAGTTGAGCGTCTCGGCCGCCTCGAGCATGCGGCGGTGCATCTCGTCGAGCGTCTCGCGCACCTCGCGGTGGGAGGTGGGGGTGGCGACGATGCGGATGGCGCGGCGGTCGCTCGGGTGCGGCTCCCGGACCACGTGCCCGCTCTTGACCAGCCGGTCGATGAGCACGGTCGTGGAGGCGGAGGAGATGCCGAGGTAGGAGGCCAGGTCCTTCGGGCTGACGTGCACGCCCTTCTGCTGGCGGCGCATGAGGAACTGCACGGCCAGCAGGTCGTTCTCGCCCATGCCCATCGATCCGCGGGTCCGGCGGCGCATCGCGGCCTCCGCCGTGCGGAAGGCGCGCATCGCGGCGAGGACCTCCACCGCTCCGGGCTCGGTCGCCTCACCCGAGAACCAGAAGGCCCCGGGTCGCTTCGGCGTGACCTCATCCATGCCGAACAGTCTAGACAGTCTTGTAGCAAGAAGATCTAGTCAAGCCAACCTCCCCCGAGGTGCTTGCCCGAAAGGGCGGCGACCACTACGAAGGGACTACTAGTTAGACGAGCTAGTGACTCATTCGAGAAGGGAGCTGCCCGTGCTGGACGAACTCGACCGCCTGCAGCCGCTCCCCGCCGACGTCGTGGATCCGCTGGTCGGCTCCACCCTGGCCGGTCGCTACCTCGTGCTCGAGCGGGTGGGGGAGGGCGGCAGCGCCGTCGTCTACCGGGCCCGCGACCTCCGCCTCGCCCGCCAGGTCGCGGTCAAGGTCCACCGCGACGTCCCGGACACCCCGAACGAGCGGGCGCGTCGCGAGCGCGAGATCCGCTTCCTGATCGACTCGCGTCACGCCTCGGTGGTGGACGTCCTCGACCAGGGCGAGATCCCCGGCGAGGAGGGCGACCTCGCGTTCCTCGTCCTCGAGTACTTCGACCGCAGCGATCCGGCGGCCGACTGGTTCGTCTCCGGCGATGAGCGGCTCATCGCGGAGGTCGGCGCCCAGGTGGCCGATGCTCTCGCGCACCTGCACGCGCAGGGCGTCCTCCACCGCGACGTGAAGCCCGAGAACGTCCTCGTCCGCTCCCGCGCCACCGCATCCGGCTTCTCCGCGCACGAGGCCAAGCTCAGCGACTTCGGGATCGCCCGCTCGGTCGACGACGCCCGGCTCACCCGCTCCGACGTGCTGGTGGGCACCGCCGCGTACCTCAGCCCCGAGAGCCTCGGCTCCGGCCCGGTCGGACCGGCGTCCGACGTCTACTCGCTCGGGCTGGTCCTCCTCGAGGCAGTCTCGGGCCGCAGGGCCTACACCGGCACGACGCTCGAGATCTCGATCCAGCGCCTCCACCACGCGCCCGTCGTCCCGGAGTCGGTCCCGGCGGAGTGGCGCGAGCTGCTGACCGAGATGACCGCTCTCGACCCCGCCGACCGTCCCTCCGCCGAGGAGGTGGCACGTCGGCTCTGGGCGCGCCTGGCCGGCGGCCCCGCGGCAGCCCCCTCCCGCAGCGGAGTCACGGGCACGGTCGCCCTGGTCGCCGCGGGCCTGGTCGGCGCGGTGACGGCCCTCTCGCTCACCGGCTGGCTGGGCTGAGCGCCCCGAGCGGTCCCCGTCCGCTCAGGTTCCTCGCGAGCGTGCTCCCGTAGGCTCCGGGCGACCCTCGACCGACCCCGAGCCGCGTCGCCGCGGACCGAACGGAGCCGATCCCATGAGCCCGCGCCGCCTCTTCCGCCTGCTGTCGATCGTCGAGGCGGTGACCTGGACTCTCCTGATCGTCGGGATGCTGCTGAAGTACGCGGCCGGTGCCGGCGACTGGCCGGTGAGCGTCGCCGGACCGATCCACGGGTTCGCGTTCCTCGCCTACGGAGCCGCGGCCCTGGTGCTCGCGGTGAACCAGCGGTGGTCGGCGGGCGCGACGGCGCTCGCCGTCGTCAGCGCGGTCGTGCCCTACGCGACGGTCCCGCTGGAGCGCGGCTTCGAGCGCCGCGGCCTGCTGGAGGGGCCCTGGCGGACGCATGCGACGGACGACCCGCGCGACCGGCGCGTGACGAGCCGGCTCCTCCGCTGGGCGCTCGCGCGGCCCGTGCTCGCCGGGGCGCTGGTCCTGGCTCTGGTCGCCGTGGTCTTCGCGGCGCTGCTGGTGGTCGGCCCGCCCGGGGGCGGCGAGGCCTGATCCCGCGCGCGGCGCGCCTCAGACGGGGCGCGTCTCCGCGTCGATGAGGATCTCGGCGGCGCGACGCGCGTGCAGGGCGGCCTCCGGGGTTCCGGCGATGGCCGCGGTGGTCTGGGCGCCCTCAGCGAGGATCGCGAGCTGCGCGGCGAGCTCGGCGCCGCCTCCCGCCTCCTCAGCGAGGGTCGCGAGGAAGCGCTGGAACGTCTCCTTGTGGTCGCGCGCCATCTCGGCGACCATCGGGTTCGACGAGCCGAGCTCCCCGAAGGCGTTGATGAAGCCGCAGCCGCGGAACGAGTCCTCGGAGAACCAGTCGAAGAGGAAGTCGTAGATCGCGAGCAGCTTGCCGCGAGGTCCGTCCGCCGCGGCGACCCGGGTGGTCACGCCGAGGGTCCACTGCTCGTGCCGGCCGTGCAGGACGGCGACCACGACCGACTCCTTGCTCGGGAACTCCGAGTAGAGGCGCTTCAGCGAGACGCCCGCGGCCGTGCGGAGCTCGTCCATCCCGACGGACTGGATGCCGCGCTCGTAGTAGAGCCGGTCGGCGGCCGCGAGGATCGCCTCGCGGGGAGGGCGCTCGTCGAGGATCGGGGACATCCCTCCATGGTAGGCGGTACCAGAACGGGCGTTCTCGGTCGGCGGCCGCGCTCTCCGCAGGGGGTCCGGGGGCCGGACGCTGCTGCTAGCGTCGCGCTCGGGTGCACGGGCGCCCGGGGACGGGAGGCGGACGCATGGTCGTCGCGATGCAGGCCGAGGGATTCGACGGGCCGGAGGCGCTGCGCGTCGTCGAGGTCGATCCGGGGGAGCCGGCGCCCGGCAGGGTGCGGATCGCGGTGCGCGCAGCGGGCGTGAACCCGGCCGACGCGAAGCTCCTGCGCGGGATGTTCGGGCGCGGACGGGTGCCGGTCCGGCCGGGCAGCGAGGTCTCCGGAGTCGTGACCGCGGTCGGCGAGGGGGCCGAGGGGCCGCTCGGACCGATCCGCGTGGGCGACGAGGTCGTGGCGTTCCGGGTCTCCGGCGGCTACTCCGCCGAGCTGGTCGCGCCCGCGAGCGCGGTCCTGCCCAAGCCCGCCGGACTCGGCTGGGAGGCGGCCGCGGGCCTGCTGCTGGCCGGGACGACCGCCGAGCACCTCGTCGAGGCCACCCGCGTCTCCTCCGGGGACACCGTCCTGGTGCACGGGGCGAGCGGAGCCGTCGGCTCGCTCGCTGTGCAGCTCGCGGTCGCCCGCGGAGCACGGGTGCTGGGCACCACGAGCGAGCGCGGCGAGGAGGTCGTCCGCCGCTTCGGCGCGGAGCCGGTCCGCTACGGCGCCGGGCTGGAGGAGCGCGTGCGCGTCCTGGCCCCCGGCGGCGTCGACGTCGCGCTGGACACGGCGGGCACCGACGAGGCGCTGGACGCCTCGGTGGCTCTGGTCGCCGACCGCTCGCGCATCGCCACCGTCGCCGGCTTCGAGCACGCCGCCCGCCTCGGCGGCATCCTGCTGCTCGGCGGCGGACCGGGAGCCGATCCCGGCACCGCGCTCCGCGACGCCGCCCGGCCGGGCCTGCTCGACCGCGCCGGTCGTGGGGAGCTCGAGGTCGTGCTCGCGCCCTCCTTCCCGCTGACCGAGGCGGCCGCCGCGCTCGCCCTCGTCGAGTCGGGCCGCGCGCGCGGCAAGACGGTCCTGCTCCCCTGAACGAGACGTCCTCCCTCGACCTGCCGGCCCTCGGGCCCTTCGACTCCGCCGGCGCCGCGAGCCTCCTCCGCAACCACGCACTCCCCGGAGTGGAGCGGGTCTCGGCCGACGGCCGGCGCCTGGAGCGCCTGCTCACCCTCGACGGGGCGCCGCGGCCGATCGCGCTCGAGGTGACGGAGACCGGGCTGCGGGTGGATGCGGAGCCGGACGTGCTGACGCCGGCGGCCGCGGTCTTCCGAGCCTGGTTCGACCTCGACTCCGACGTGGTGGCGATCGGCGCCGAGCTCTCGCGGGACCCGCTGCTCGCCCGCTCCGTCGCGGCCCGGCCGGGGCTGCGCGCGACGCAGTACCCGGAGGCGTTCGAGGCGGCGGTGATGGCGGTCCTCGGCCAGCAGGTGTCCGTCGCCGCGGCCCGGACCTTCGGCGGACGCACCGCCGCGGCCTTCGGCGCCCCGGGGGAGCGCGGTCTGCTGGCGTTCCCCGAACCCGCCGCCCTGCTCGCACCGGAGTTCGAGGCGCTGCGCTCGGCCATCGGGATCACCAACGCCCGGGCGCGGACGGTCCGAGCCGTCGCCGAGGCCTTCGTCGCCGGACCCGTGCTCGACCGCGCGGGCGATCTGCCGGAGCAGCGGCGCGCGCTCCTCGCGATCCCGGGCATCGGGCCGTGGACGGCCGACTACCTCGCGCTCCGGTTCCTCGGCGATCCGGACGCGTTCCCCGCCGGCGACCTGGTGCTGCGGAAGGCGCTCGGCCGGGTGAGCACGGCGGAGGCGGAGGCGGCGTCGCAGGCGTGGCGGCCGCACCGGGCGCACGCGGCGTTCCACCTGTGGGCGAGCACCGGAGCGGTCTGAGCGGGTGGACGACCCGAGTCGAGAGCCGCGCCCGGACCGGCGGCCGGGACCGGCCGCCGACGGATCAGGTCAGGTACTCGACGTCGTCGTACAGGATCGGCGCGTCCTCGGCGTCCGGATCCTCGACCGGGACGTCCTCGTGCTCGAGGATGACCGCGACGCCCGGGGAGACCAGCACGCAGACCTCGCGCTCGCCGGCGACCGTGAAGCTCACCATGTCGCCGCGGTTGCGCACGGCCTCGACCAGGCGCTTCTCGAGCTCCTCGGTGTCGAGGGAGACGGCGAGGAGGAAGCGGCGGCCGTCGATGCTGAGCGTGGTGCGCCGCATCGTCGCCTCGGGCTCGGGAGGCGTGCCGCGTCCGCCGCGGCCGGGCGTGACCGCCTTGACCCGCAGCGACGAGGCGTGCATCCGGATGACGGCGTTCACGAGCCCGCCTCCGGGCGCGACTCGTGGTGGCGGCGGCCGCCGGAGCGGCGGTCCTCCTTCATCTCGGACTCGAACAGGTGGCGGCGTCCGCCGGCGAGCTCGTCGCGCGCGGCGCGCTCCTGCTTTCGGAACGCGGCGTAGTAGGTGTCGTCGTAGTCCTCGACGATCTGGAAGGTCCAGCGCCCCTCGATGACGTTGCGGCCGACGAGCTCGGCCTCGATCCGCTCGGCGGTCGCGGCGTGGCCGGCCTCGCGCAGCGCGTCGACGGCCTCGCCTAGAGCGAGGTCGGCCGCGCCGGTGAGCCGGTGGAAGCCGTAGAGCAGACCGCGGGCGTGCTCGACCGTCTCGAGCGCCTCCGAGAGCTTCCCGAGCGCCGCCACGGTGGCGTCGTCGAGACCCTCCGGGCGCAGGTACGCGGAGTCGGGGTGGTCGTGTGAGCTGCTCATCCAGGTGAGCTTAGGCCGACCTAAATGCTCTGTGACCCCCTTGCGCCGCCGCCGGGAATGGTTCGTGCCCGGAGCGGCAGCGCGGTCAGGTGCACGTCGCGGAGCGCTCCGTCGTCGGCGACGGCCGTCAGGAAGGTGCAGGCCGGCTGGCGCCTCCGATCCGTCGGGGAGCCCGGATTGAGCAGGCGGAGACCCGCCGGGGAGACGGTGTCCCAGGGGATGTGGCTGTGCCCGAAGACGAGCACGTCGGCACCCGGATGGGCGGCGTCGGCGCGGGTCTCGCGGCCGGTCGCCGCTCCGGTCTCGTGCACCACGCGGACGTCGAGGCCGGCGACGCGGGCGCGCGCGACCTCGGGCAGGCGAGCGCGCAGCGGCTCCGGATCGTTGTTGCCCCACACGGCCAGCAGGAGCGCCGCCCGCTCCTCCAGCGCGTCCAGTGTCGCCTCGTCGACCCAGTCGCCCGCATGCACGACCAGGTCGGCCTCGTCGACCGCGCGCCACACCTCGTCCGGGAGGGCCTTCGCCCGCTTCGGGAGGTGCGTGTCGGCGAGCAGGAGGAGGCGGACCGGGCCGTCGACCTCGGGCGGAGCGCCGTCGCGCCCGGGCTGGAGCAGGGGCATCAGCGGGCGGGGCCGGGCGTCGGCTCCACTCCGCCGTCGGCGCCGGGCTCGGTCGCAGTGCCGGAACTGCGGAGGCGGGCGTCGAGCGCCTCGAGGTCGGCGGCGAACCAGAGGTGGTCGCCGCGGTTCGACTCGACGACGAAGGCCTGCAGCGCGCTCGACTCCGCCACCGGTCCGCTGACGTCGCCGAGGATCACCAACCGCTTGCCGTACGAGACGAACTTCTGCACGAACTCCCCGGCGATCCCGGAGCGCAGGCGGAGGAACTCGGGGTCCAGCCGCACGACGGGCACCACGATCGTCTCGACGTCGCCGCCGTAGGTCTCGCCGATCAGCGCGATCGCGTCGTCCGGGGTCGAGAGCGCGCCTCCGTCGTCGTCGACGAGCAGGAGGGGGACGCCCTGGCGGGTCTCGGTTCTCATCGGGCCAGCCAATCACGTCGGCCGGGGAGAGGCGAGCGGTGCCGTCCGGGCCTCCGCTCGGATCGTCCCCTCCTGGGCCGGCCGTGCTCGCGGGACACGCCGATCAGACGTCCGGACGGGCTGCCCGCGCCGCCGCTACGAGCCCGGCAGCTCGACGCGGAGCTTGAAGCCCACGTGCGAGTCGACGAAGCCCAGGCGCAGGTAGAAGCGGTGGGCGTCGGTGCGGGCGGCGTCCGAGGTCAGCTGGACGAGCGGCGTGCGGAGCTCGATCGCAGCGACGTCCAGCACCCAGCGCATCAGGGCCGTGCCGATCCCCGCCGACCGCTCGGCGCTCGCCACCCGGACCGCTTCGACGAGCAGGCGGGAGCTGCCGCGGCGCGCCATCCCGGGGATCACGGTCAGCTGCAGCGTCCCGACCACGGCTCCGGCGCCGTCCACCGCGACCACGAGATCGTTGCCCGGGTCCTGCGCGATGCTCCGGAAGGCGGCCTCGTAGGCGGCCTCGTCCTCGTCGGCGGCGACGTCTCCGCGCCCGGCGCTGATCGGGTCGTCGGAGAGGAGCCGGACGAGCGCGGGGAGGTCGTCGAGCACCGCGCGGCGGAGGAGGAGGCTCCTCTCCCCGGGGCCGGCGTCGCAGGGGAGGGTCAGGTCGGCGATCATGCCCTCATCCTCCCTCTGCTCCACGGCGGGAGCGGTCGTCGGAGGCGGGCAGGACGCGGCTGAGAGCGGCAGGGGGATCCTGGTGCCCGGTCCGCACGTCCACGCGCCGCGTCCCGCAGCCGACGCAGCGGACGTACACGACGACGCCCTCGCTGGTCCGGTGGGCCGACTCGGTCGTCCAGCCGTGCTCGTGCGGATCGACGGCGGGGGCGAGCGGCTCGGAGGGGTGCGGGGAGGGAGTGGAGGTGCGCATAGGAGTCACTGTGCTGTCATGGTCTTATGCAGCTCAACCCTTACGGCGAGTACGCGGTCCTGCTCGCCGCCTCCCTCGCGAACGACTGGCCGTCCGACCGCGCGGGCATCGAGGCGCGCACGCGCGAGTTCGGCATGACGATGGCCTTCGAGTCCGGCCCGGACGACCACGCCCGGACGCGCGACGTGATCGACGAGTGGCTGGAAGTGGTCGACGCGCCGACTCCGAGCGACCGGGCGACGTCGCTGAACCGCCAGATGGCCGCGATCGCCGCGTACCCGCGCCTGACCGATCACGACGACGAGGGCTGGCACCTGCACTACCGCGACCAGGACCAGTCCCTGGCTCACGTCCTCCACGCCGTCATCGCGGTCGGCACGGCGCTGCACCTGACGACCCGGGGGATGAGCCGCCTCCTGCGGTGCGAGGCCGGTCGGTCGCCGGGCGACCACTGCAGGAATGTCGTCGTCGACGTGACGCGGAACGGCCGGCAGCAATACTGCTCCGTCCGCTGCGCGAACCGGGCCGCGGTCCGGCGGCACCGCCTGCGGCACGCGGACTGAGTCCGCGCGGCCCCGTCACTCCGCCGCGTCGCCGCCCGGCTTCATCCAGAACGGGGAGTAGTGGTAGCCGTCGAGGTCGTCGAACTGGCGCTGGTACATGAAGGAGTAGTCGTCGGTGCCGCCGATCCGGCCTCCCGCGGCAGCGGCCCGCTCGACGAGCTCGTCGACGGCCGCGCGGCTGTCGAGGTCGAACGAGACGGTCACCTTCGAGGGGGTGCCGGGGGCGCCGATCAGCTCCTCGGTGGCGCCGACGCTCTCGTACATCGCGCGGCTCGCCAGCATGACGGACGTGTCGGGACCGATCGCGAAGCAGGAGACGTCCTCGCGGGACATCTCGGCGTTCAGGGTCCAGCCGAGCGCGGTGTAGAAGGCGGTGGCGCGCTCGACGTCGTCGACCGGGCAGGTGATGAAGAGGCTCATGCGCTCACCCTCGCCACCTGCGGGCGGGCCGTCAAGAGCTCGGCGAGGGAACTCCGGACGGCCCGCCGGGACTCAGCGGAACGACCGCAGCCGCAGGCTGTTCAGCACGACGAAGACGCTCGAGAACGCCATCGCGGCGCCGGCCACGAGCGGCCCCAGGAGTCCGGCCATCGCGAGCGGGATCGCGGCCACGTTGTAGGCGAAGGCCCAGAAGAGGTTGCCCCGGATGACCGCGAGGGTGCGGCGCCCGAGGCGCAGGGCGTCGGGCACCCGGCCGAGGTCGTCGCCGACGAGCGTGATGTCGCTCGCCTCGATCGCCGCGTCCGATCCGGCGCCCATCGCGATCCCCACGTCCGCGGCGGCCAGCGCGGCGGCGTCGTTCACACCGTCGCCGACGAAGGCGACGTGGCGGCCCTCCGCACGGAGGCGCTCGATCACGGCGAGCTTCTCCTCCGGCAGCACCTCGGCGACGACCTCGTCGATGCCGACGGCCGAGGCGACGGCCTGCGCCGCCCGCGGGTTGTCGCCGGTCAGCACCATCACCCGCAGGCCCCGCTCGCGCAGGGCGCGGACGGTGCGGGACGCCTCCGGCCTCGGCTCGTCGCGGAGGACCGCGAAGCCGCGCAGCGCCCCCTCCCAGCCGACGCCGACGACGGTGCCGCCCTCGGCGGTCGCTCGCTCGGCGCGCTCGGTGAGACCGCCCGGCGCGAAGCCCCACTGCTCCTCCAGCCAGCGCAGCCGGCCGGCGACGACCAGGCGGCCCTCGACCCGGGCGCGCACGCCGAACCCGGTGCTGGAGCGGAATGCGGTCGCCTCGGGGACCTCGAGGTGCGCGGCCCCGGCCACGATCGCCGCGGCGAGCGGATGCTCCGACCCGCGCTCGACGGCGGCGAGCATCCGCAGGCTCTCGTCGTCGCTGGACTCGACGACCTGGAACGCGCCGGTGGTCAGCGTGCCGGTCTTGTCGAGCACGACCGTGTCGATGCGGCGCCCGGCCTCGAGCACCTCCGGCCCGCGGAGGAGGATCCCGAGCTGGGAGCCGCGGCCGGTGCCGACGAGGACGGCGGTCGGGGTGGCCAGGCCCAGCGCGCACGGGCACGCGACAACGAGGACGGCGACGGCGGGAGAGACGGCGGCGGCGAGGTCGGCGCCGGCGATCAGCCAGCCGGCGAGGGTGGCCAGGGCGAGCACCACCACGACCGGCACGAAGACGGAGGAGACGCGGTCGGCGAGCCGCTGGACGCGCGCCTTGCCGGCCTGCGCGTCCGAGACGAGGCGGCCCATCCGCGCGAGCGTGGTCTCGGAGCCGACGCGGTCGACGCGGACGGTGAGCAGGCCGTGCGCGTTGAGCACTCCGCCGGTCACGGTCGAGCCGGGGCCGACCTCGACCGGCACGCTCTCGCCGGTGAGCATGCTCGCGTCGATCGCGCTCGAGCCCTCGAGCACGGTGCCGTCGGCGGCGACGGTCTCGCCGGGGCGCACGCGGAGGACGTCGCCGACGGCGAGCGAGGACGCGGGCACGCGCTCCTCCTGTCCGTCGGCGGCGACGCGCACGGCGTCCTTCGCGCCGAGGCGGAGGAGCGCCCGGAGCGCCGCACCGGCGTCGCGCTTCGACCGCGCCTCCAGGTAGCGGCCGGCCAGCACGAGGACGGGGACGGCGGCGGCGACCTCGAGGTAGATCTCGTCGTGGCCGGAGCGGCTGCCCAGCAGCTCGAACGGCATGCTCATGCCGGGCCGCCCCGCGTCGCCGAGGAACAGAGCCCAGACCGACCAGGCGAAGGAGGCGCTGACACCGAGGCTGATCAGGGTGTCCATGGTGGTGGAGCCGTGCCGCAGCGCCCGCCAGGCGTTGCGGTGGAAGGGGAGCGCGCCCCAGACCGCGACCGGTGAGGCGAGGGCGAGGCACAGCCACTGCCAGTTCGCGAACTGCAGCGGCGGGATCATCGAGAGCAGGACCACCGGCACGGCGAGCAGCGCGGAGACGCGGAGCCGGGTGCGCAGGGCGCGCCGCTCGCGGTCGTCGTCGCTCTGCTCCTCCTGCTCCTCCGTGGGAGCCGCCTCGCCGGTGGAGGGGACCGTCGCGCTGTAGCCCGCGGCCTCGACGGCGGCGATCGCGTCGGCCGGAGTCGTGCCGGGCGGGAGGGTCAGCGTCGCGCGCTCGAGGGCGAGGTTGACGGTCGCGTGGACGCCGGGGAGCGCGTCGAGGCGCTTCTCGACCCGCGCGACGCAGGAGGCGCAGGTCATCCCTCCGATGGCGAGCTCGAGCGGGGTGCCGGTGGTCTCGGTCACGTCAGCTCAGGGGAGCGAGGCGGTAGCCCGCGTCGGCGACGGCGGCGGCGATCTCCTCGCGGCCGAGCGGCCGGGAGGAGCCGACCGTGACGGTCGAGACCCCGTCGGGGGCGAGGGACACGTCGACCGCCGAGACCTCGGGGTAGGCGGCGAGCTCCTCGGTGACGCTGCGGACGCAGTGCTCGCAGGTCATGCCCGCGACGCCGAAGCTCTGCACGGACGCGGCCGACAGGGAACCCTGCGCCGGGTGGCCGCCATCGGAGCGGCCAGAGCCGTGGCCGCCGCACGCGCAGGCGCCGCCTCCGCCGCAGCCGCACCCTCCCGTCGATCCGCTCGCGGTCAGGCCGAGGTCGATCCTGGTGCTCATGGGTCCTCCTGTGTGGTGCGTCCGGTCCGATCCGGTCGATCGGCCCGGTGGGCGTCCGGTCGGCACGCCGGTCACGGCATACCCCCGGGGGGTACTCCATGGTAAGCCCGCCGAGCCCTCTCGGCAAGGCGGGAGGGCGGAGGAGGGATGATCTCAGGGGCGGCTCGGAGCCGCGCGAGGAGGGAGGGGCGCATGGATCCCGCATCGACGCCGCACTGGGGCGAGCCCCCGCCGCGCACGCCGCCGGCGGTCCCGCTGCCCCCGCGCACGCGGTTCGAGCCGACCGCGCTGCTCGCCGCGCCCCTGCCCGCCCCGGCCGCCGTCCGGGCCCGGGTCCGTCAGGCCGCCCCGGAGCGGCAGCGCCGGCTGGCGGCGCTCGCCGCCGTCACCGAGGGGTTCGCCGTCCTGCGCACTCCCGAGCTCGCCCGGGCGCTGCGCCGGATCGCGGCACCCGCCTCCGCCGCTCCGGCCGCCGCCGCCGCGGTGCTGGCCGTCGGCCGCGACGGACTCGAACTCGCCGCCGAGCGCGCAGACGCCCTGCGCATCGCCGAGTGGGATCGGATCGTCTCGGTGGGCGTCGGCACCTCGCCCTCGGGTGCCCACCGGGTCCGCGCACTGGTCCTGGCGGTCCTCGCCCCGCCGCCCGCCTCCGCCGTCCTGCGTGCGGCGAGGCGGCGCCCGCGCACCGTCCTCGTGCCCCTGGTCGTCGCCGCCCCGGCCGCCCTCGGCTGGCGCGTGGCCGACGACCGCACGTTCCTCCTCGCTCTCGACCGCCTCCAGCGCGCCCTCGAGGAGCGTGCCCGGTGAGGGCGCGGTTCCGCTTCGCCCTCGCGGCCGTCGCCGTGCTCGGCCTGGGCCTGGCGCTGCGGTTCGTGCTCACGGGGCTGCTCGCCGACCTCGCCGGCGGAGTGGCCTACGTCGTCCTGGTGGCGCTGCTGATCGCGGTGCTCCTGCCGCGCATCCCGGGCGTGACGGCTGCCGGGATCGCGCTGGCCTGGTCGATCGCGATGGAGCAGCTGCAGGCGATCGGAGTCGCGGGGCGCCTGGTCGAGCTGTGGGCGCCGCTCCGCCTCGTCGTCGGCACCACCTTCTCCTGGCTCGACATCGCGGCCTACGTCCTCGGCGCGGTCGTCGCCGCGGCCGTGCACCTCGCTGTCGCTCCGCGCGAGCAGTCCGCCTGACGGGAGGCCGCGCCCGGCGTCTCCCGCTCGCCTCGTCAGCGGGGCTCCCGCGGGGCGTCCCGGCGTCCGCCGAGGCGCCGGCCTCGCCCACCGGACCGCCGAGGTGTTCGTGCGCTCCCCGAGGCGCCGCCGTCCCCGCGGTGCCTCGCCGGCGGACGCGGTGTCTCGCCGCAGGAGCGACGCCGACCGGAGGAGCGACGCCGACCGCCGGAGCGGCGCGGTCCCTCCGCCCCCGCGCCCCTGATTAGGGTGAAGCCATGAGCGAGCCGGCACTCCCCGAGACGACGGCCCCGCACGACCACCGCCGCGACCGGCGCATCCCCGAGCCGGTCGACCGGTTCGCCACCGGCGAGGAGTACCCCGAGTACCGCGTCGACCTGGAGCGGATCCGCTTCTCGCCGTACTTCGCCCGACTCTCCGCGGTGACCCAGGTCATCTCGCCCTCCGGCGTCGGCCAGGTCGTGCACAACCGGCTCACGCACTCGATCAAGGTCACCGCGGTCGCCCGCGCGATCGCGATGCAGCTGACCACCACCGATCCCGCCCAGCGCGAGCTGGTCGAGCGGCTCGGCGGCTGCGACCCGGTGGT
>NZ_PSUC01000140.1:0-7249 GCF_002931635.1 Rathayibacter sp. AY2B7
GGCTTCCACGATCGCGCCCGTCCGGTCGCGGCTACTCTCGGGGCGTGATCACGACGACGGAGCGGGTGGACGACTGGATCGAGGGCTGGTGCCGTGCACGCGGCGTGCAGCGCGTCCGCGAGGACGGGGCGTGGCTGGTCGATGTCGGAGCGGAGTCGCGCACGCGGGAGCGGATCCTGGTCGATCCGTCGCCCTCCGCGCTGCAGGCGGGCGCCGAGCAGACGGCCGGGCCCCGGGAGTGGCTGACGGTCATCGGCCTGGGCGACGACGCCCGCCTCGCGCCCGCCGCAGGGCTCGAGCTCGTCGCGGGCGACGAGAGCCTGATGGCGGCGCTCCTCGGCCCGGGCCGCACCGCCGAGGGTGCCCTGCTCGCGGGAGCCGTGCTCGAGGCCGCCGACGGAGTGGCGAGCGTCCGGCTGCTGGTCGACGGAGTCGTCGCCGCTCAGGGCACCGCCGCCGTGCACGGGACGGTCGCGGTCCTGGACCGGATCGAGACCGATGCGCGGTTCCGCCGACGCGGGCTGGGACGGCGGGTCGTCGACGCCCTCATCGCCTGGGCCCGGTCCGAGGGTGCACGGAGCGGTCTCCTCGTCGCCAGCACGGACGGCCGCGCCCTCTACCTCACCCTCGGCTGGGAGGTGGTCGCGCCGGTGCGCATCTGGCGCGGGGCCGCACTCCGAGATCCGGGACAGGGCTGCGCGGCCGCCGGGCGATGAATTCCCGGTCCGCCCCTCCGGGAGCGCACGTCCGCGTGAGTGCGGAATCCCGCGCAGCGGACACAGGCGGCGGAGAACGGCGGAGCAGCAGTGGAGCGGCCGCCCGCAGATCCGAATTCAGCCGATAAAATCATCCTCGAAAGAGGGACACCGGCTATTGCTCACACGGCCTTGTCCGAGAAGCGGATCATCCGCTTCTCGGACTCGTGTCTCCGCCCTCGGGTCGTCAGCCGAGAGCGCCCTTCTCGGCCGAGTAGAGCTGCTTCACCTGCTCCGCGGTCAGCGCCCGGTCCCACACCCGCAGTCGGGCGAGGGAGCCGGCGAAGCGGTTGATCATCGTGCCGTCCCGGCCGACCGCTCCGACCACGAAGTCGCCCTGAGCCGCGTTGAGGCCGTCGGGGTAGACGTAGGGGTTCTTGGCGTAGGTCGCGCCGAGCTTGTCGGTGTACACCGGGTACGCGGTGGCGGCGCCGTCGAGGTACGAGACCGCGACTGCGCCGTCGTACGTCCCGACGTGCAGCTGCCACACGCCGCGCGTGATCCGGCGGGGCTCCACCGAGTAGTCGCGCGAGTACGGGTAGCCGGGCGTCGGCCCGCCGAGCTTCGAGACGTGCATGCACACGCGCTCCCAGCCGCCGTACTCGGGGAGGTTGTTGAACAGCGCATAGGAGCGCAGCGGCCCGACCGTCGACTCCTCCCAGACGCCCGCGATGCAGGCGCCGTCCGCGTCGGAGTTGAGCACCCACACCGCGATCGTCACCTGGCCGGTCGAGGCGCCCAGGTTGAGCGGGCCGACCTCGTCCTTGGGGACGACGAGGTGGTCCGTCGTCCCGTTGAGGGCGACTCCGGTGCCGAACGGCGTGGCGACGGCGCGGGCGGAAGAGCCCGCGCCCTGCCGGAGCGCCGGAGCGCCCGCGACGGCCGAGGCGAAGGGGGCGGCGCTCTCGGCGAAGGACCACTCCGCGATCGGCGTGGGCACGGTGACCGTGGGGACCGGAGCGGCGTCGCCGACCACGAACGCGTCGAGGATCAGGTTGGTGCCGCTCGAGGCCGGGTTGCGCCCGCTCCCGCGGCGGATGGTCACCGTGTGCGGCCCGGCCGCGAGCTGTCCGCTGCTCCAGACCGTCTGCTTCGACCGCGTCGCGGCGCTGTATCGGTCGACGGACGCGACCTTGACTCCGTCGAGCTCGACGTCGTTGATGCCGGACGAGCCGGTGAGGCGGCTGATCCAGCTCACACTGGTACCGGTGAAGGCGAGGGTGGCGGAGGCGCCCTCGGTGGTCGAGTAGGCGATGCTGCCGCCGCTGTCCGTGCTCGCCTTCAGCGTCGACCAGGTGCCGGTCGTGACGATCGGGGCGGCGCCGTTCTCGTAGGTGCCCGCTCCGGGCAGGGTCGTCGCCGGCGGAGGCGTCGCGTCGCCGACCACGAAGGAGTCGAGCAGCAGGTTGCTGCCGGTCGAGGCCGGATTGCGGCTGCTCCCCCGGCGGATCGTCAGCGTGTGCGGCCCGGCCGCGAGCTGTCCGCTGCTCCACACCGTCTGCTTCGAGCGGGTGGACGCGCTGTAGCGGTCGACGGAGGCGACCTTCACGCCGTCGAGCTCGACGTCGTTGATCCCGGAGGACGACGTGAGTCGGCTGATCCAGGCGATGCTCGTGCCGGTGAAGGCGAGCGTCGCGGAGGCGCCGGAGCTGGTCGAGTAGGCGATGCTCCCGCCGCTGTCCGCGGTGGCCTTCAGCGTCGTCCAGGTGCCGGTGGTGACGATCTGCGCGGCGCCGTTCTCGTAGGTGCCCGCGCCGGGCAGCGTGGACACGGGCGGCGTCTCGGGCTCGGGCTCCGTCTGCGGCACGGGGCCCTCGGCGATCCAGCGCTGGAAGGTGTCGATCATCTCCTTGTTCGTGAAGCTCGGGACCTTGTGGCCGTCGGTGCCCTCCCCCGGGTGGGTGCGCAGCGTCACCTCCTTCGCCAGGGGCAGAGCCGCGGCGTGCAGGGCGGCGCCGTGCAGGGCGAGCGGCACCATGACGTCGTCGGGAGATCCGGTGATCCTCAGCCGGGCGCCGCGCCACACCGACGCGGGCAGCCGCGCCGGGTTGGTGGCGGCGATCGCCGCGGCGTCCGCGTACTCGGGGCCGATCTTGTCCGGCTCGCTCGCCGCGCGCTCCTCCATGTCGTAGGAGCTGCTGCAGAGGTACGCTCCCCGGATGTTCGGCACCAGCCGCTTCCCGTAGGCCCAGGCCAGGAGCGGCCCGCCCCCGGAATCGGACCGCAGGAGGCTCGCGTCGATCCGCCACACCGACGAGGCCCAGGCGGCGACCGCGGCCTGGATCTCGATCGCCCGCGGGCTCGACCAGATGCTGCCGCCGTAGGTCGGGCAGATGCTGACGATGCCGCGGTCCACGGCGAGGTCGGCGGAGTAGGCGAAGGCGCTCGAGAGCGCCGTGTGGGTGCCGTTGCGGGCGTGGTAGTACCAGAGCATCGATGCACCCCTGGTCTGCGACGGAGGCGTCGCGTGCGGCACGAACAGGCGCGCCCGGTCCCCCGCGACGACGACGTCGATGATCTCGTAGCGCTTCCCGCCCGTCTTCGACGTGGCGGTCGACAGGCGCGAGACCTCGCCGGGCAGTCGGGGCACCGCGGTGAGGTCGCCGGCCGCGAGGGCCGGCGTCGCGAACGCGATCGCGCCCGCGCCGGCGACGGATCCGGCGAGGATCGTGCGGCGCGAGAGAGCGGAGAGGGCCTTGACGCCCGATCGGGAGCCGGTGCGGGAGGAGTCGGCGGAGTCGCCGACGGCAGTGTCCTGAGGAGTCACGGAAGAGAGAGCCTTTCCGATCGTCACCGTTCCGGGTACACCGATCGAAAGAGGAGCAGAAGGCGTTCAGTGAACGAGCGGCAGTGCTCGCGCTACTGATGCGGATCACCTTCTCCTCGAGAAGGAAAGGGAAGCCGGATCAGGCTAACAGAGGGAATGAGAAGGGGTTCAGTATTCCACCCACCGCTTTATCAACGGGAAGAGAACTCGCCAGAAATCACTTATCCGGTCGCTTATCGTCCCTTTTCCGGTGACACGACGCGTGCCGGACACCGCCGTCTGGCAGGATGCCCCCTGTGTCGGAGACGGGTCGGCTGCAGCGGGGCGGCACCCTCTCCGTGCTCCTCGTGTTCCTCCGCCTCGGGCTGACCTCGTTCGGCGGGCCGATCGCGCACCTCGGCTACTTCCGCGAGGAGTTCGTGGTGCGCCGCGGCTGGCTGACCGATCGCGCGTACGCCGACCTCGTCGCGCTCTGCCAGTTCCTCCCCGGACCCGCGTCCAGCCAGGTCGGGATGGCGGTCGGCCTGCAGCGCGCGGGACTCGCCGGACTCGTCGCCGCGTGGTGCGGATTCACGCTCCCCTCGGCGATCGCCCTTGTGCTCGTCGCCGGGCTCGTCGCCGGTGCGGGCGATGTCGCCTCCGCCGGCTGGCTCCTGGGCCTCCAGGCGGCGGCGGCCGCGGTCGTCGCGCAGGCCGTGCTCGGGATGGCGCGCTCGCTCGCACCGGACCGCCGCCGCGCGACGATCGCCGGCGCAGCGGCTGTCGCCGTCCTCCTCGCCCCGGAGCCCGCGCTGCAGGTGGCGGTGATCGCGGCTGCGGGCCTGGCCGGCGTCCTGTGGCTCCGCCGCGAGGAGGCGGCTCCGGACGAGGGCCCGGGGTTCGCGGTCCGGATCCCGACGGCGCTCGCGGTCTCGGCCCTCGCCCTCTGGGGGCTCCTCCTGGTCGGCCTCCCCCTGCTCGCCGCGCTCACCGGCGAGGGAGCGGCGGGTCTCGCCTCCGTCTTCTACCGGTCGGGCGCTCTGGTGTTCGGGGGCGGCCACGTCGTGATGCCTCTGCTGGAGGCGCAGACGGTCGGCGCCGGCACGGTCGGGCAGAGCGAGTTCCTGGCCGGCTACGGCGCGGCGCAGGCGGTGCCGGGCCCGCTCTTCACCTTCTCCGCATTCCTCGGCGCGGTGGGCGCGGGGACGCCGGACGGCGTCGCGGGGGCGGCGATCGCGCTGGTCGCGATCTTCCTGCCGGGCGCTCTGCTCGTGGTCGGCGTGCTCCCGTTCTGGCAGCGGCTGCGGCACCTGCAGGTCGCGCAGAGGGCGCTGGCCGGCGTGAACGCCGGCGTGGTGGGACTGCTCGGCGCCGCCCTCTACGACCCGGTGCTGACGGAGGGCATCGGCTCGACCGGCGCCCTGGCGCTCGCGATCGGCGCCTTCGTGGCGCTGACGCGCTGGACGGTGCCCCCGTGGATCGTCGTCCTGGCCGCCGCGGGCCTCGGCATCCTGCTCCTCTGACTCCCTCCGGGAACGACGATCCGGACCAGCCCTGGCAGTCTGGACGCATGAGGGCTCGGGGGACGACAGCGGCAGTGGCGACGACGGCAGCGGCGGGGCTCCTGCTGCTGGGCGGGTGCACCGCCGGCGGCGGGGCCGAGGCGGGCGCCACGGCGTCCGCGCCCGCCTCGCGGACGCCGAGACCCGCCATCACCGACCTGATCACTCCGAGCCCGACCCCCTCCGCTCCGGCGACCGCCGAGCCGGTCGGAACCGTCGTCGACGCCGGGCCGGTCGGCGAGGGAGTCCCCGCCACCGTCTCGGGCACCGGCCCGGCCGACGTGTCGTTCCAGCGGCAGGGCGAGTTCGCGGTCGTCCTGAGCCTGGACTGCTCGGCCTGCACCGGCACGGCGATCGTCACCGCCGCGGGCCGGATGACGCCCTTCGGCGAGGCCGCCGCCCCGATGACGGGGTCGTTCCTGACCGGGATCTTCCGCGACGACCCCGTCGAGCAGCAGGTGATCGTCCGAGCCGACGGGCCGTGGACGCTCGGCCTGCAGAGCTGGAACGACCTCGCGACGGTGAGCGGTGCGCAGTCCGGCACCGGCCCGGCCGTTCTGTTCTTCTCCGACGACGTCCCGCGCGTGACGGTCGACTACACGCCCGCGGGTCCGGACGACTCGTTCTCCGGCCGCGTGTTCACGACCTCCGATCAGCCGCAGCTGTTCGGCGACTCCGTCGCCTTCTCCGAGGTGTTCGAGGCCGACCTGCCCGGCGTCATGGCCGTCCAGACCGAGGGGACCTGGACCGTCACGCCGACGCCCTGACCCGGGTCGCGCCGGCCGCGGAGTCGGGGAACGGGCGCCCCTCGGCCCAGACCCGCTGCACGCGGAGCGATGCGTCGAGCAGGACGACGTCGGCGCGGTACCCGGGGGCCAGCAGGCCGAGGTCGCCACGGCCGAGCACGCGGGCGGGAACGGCGGTGAGGGCGGCGACGGACGCCTCCAGCCCGAGCCGGCCGGGCCCGACGGCCCGCCGCAGGGCCTCCTCCTGCGTGAGCGTGGATCCGGCGAGCACAGCGGTGCCCGCGAGCCGGGCGACTCCGCCGAGCACCTCGACGTCGAGCGGGCCGAGGCGGTGCGCTCCGTCGCCCGCCCCGGCCGCCGCCATCGCGTCGGTGACGAGCGCGATCCGCCCGGGAGCAGCCGCGAACGCGAGCCGCACCACCTCGACGTCCACGTGCCGGCCGTCGAGGATCAGCTCGAGCGCGACCCTCTCGTCTCCCAGGGCCACCGGGATCGGGCCCGGGGAGCGGTGGCCGATCCCGGGCATGGCGTTGAACGCGTGCGTGACCAGCCGGGCTCCGCGGTCGAACGCGGCCCGCGCCTGGTCGGCGTCCGCCTCGGTGTGGCCCACCGCGACCACCGTGCCGGCGCCGGCGAGCCGCTCCACCGCGGCGAGGGCTCCCGGCAGCTCGGGCGCGAGCGTGATCTGCGCGAGGCGTCCGCGGGCGGCGTCCAGCAGCCGGCCGACAGCGCCGGAGGAGGGGTGCACGAGAGCCGCGGGGTCGTGCGCTCCCCTGCGCGAGGGCGCGAGGAACGGGCCCTCGAGGTGCGCGCCGAGCACGAGCGGGTCGGCGGCCGCGAGGGCCGAGACCGCGTCCAGAGAGGACTCCAGCTGCTTCAGCGGCGCCGAGACCAGGCTGACCAGCGAGCGCGTGGTGCCGCGGGAGCGGTGCAGCGCGAGGCCCGCGCGGATCGCCTCCGCTCCTCCGTCGAAGCCGTGACCGCCCCCTCCGTGCACGTGGAGGTCGAGGAAGCCCGGGACAGCGGTGAGGCCCCGCGCGTCGTGCAGCTCCGCCCCCTCCGCCTGCGCCTGCCAGCCGGTGCCGGTGCCGGTCGCCGTGATCGCGCCGTCCCGCGCGAGGAGCCAGTGGTCCTCCACGGTCCCGGCCGCGTCGACCTTCCGTGCGCTGTGGATGATCAGCGCGGCGTGCGCCATGCGGTCGTCTCCTGGGTGTCGGTTCCGGATCGGCGGGGACTCCGCCCCCTCCCGACGATGGCACAGCCCTCGCCGGTCGCGCCGGTCCGACACCGATCACTGCGCCACCCCGAACGCATTCCGTGCCTCCGCGTCACGAACAAGGACCTCACGCGTCTCCTGTGCATGCCTGCCCTGGACCCCCGGAACCAGGCGGCCAGCGCGGAGGACCGGCGGTGCCTCCGGTGGTCGCGGTCCAGCTCGGC